>JBCCOV010000076.1:0-21040 GCA_039039985.1 Pseudomonadota bacterium
GTGCAAACGAACATCCCGGCGGCAACCGTGTCAGATCCGGCGGCGACCCCTCGATCGCCTGAAGGCGCGAGCCACGCATTGCTCCCTTCACAGTCGAGGCCATCAATCCCTTGGTGTAAGGATGTGTCGGGGCGCGATACATGTCTGCTACGGGTCCAATCTCAACAAAGCGGCCAGCATACATCACGGCAATCCGATCAGCGATTTCCATGGCAACGCCGATATCGTGAGTCACGAACACGACGGCCATGCCCAACTCGTCCTGGAGTTGGCGCAGCAGTAAAAGAATCTGGATCTGTACGGTTGCGTCAAGCGCTGTTGTTGGTTCGTCGGCCAGTAGGAGGCTCGGCCTGCACGACAGCGCAAGTGCGATCATGGCGCGCTGACGCATCCCGCCCGACATTTCGAACGGATAGTTTTTCAGCCGCCGCGCAGCAGAGGGAATCTGCACAAGTTCCAAGAGCTCCAGCGCCCGCTGGCGAGCTTCGCTGTCGGAAACGCCTTCGTGACGGCGGATGGTCTCACTGATCTGATCGCCAATCGTGAAAACCGGGTCGAACGCTGTCATGGGCTCTTGAAAGATCATTGCAACCTTCGGCCCGCGAAGGTCGGCCATTGCGCGATCGTCGAGGTTCAAGATCTCGTGCCCGTCAATCGCGATTCGACCGGAGATCTTCGTTTTCGACTCTGGCAGCAACCGCATCAGCGCGCGCATGGTCACGGACTTTCCCGAGCCGGACTCGCCAAGAATGCAAAGCACCTCGCCACGATTGATCGCAAAGTCGACGCCGTTGACGGCATGAACGGTAGCGTCCGCCGAATGAAACGCAACGCGCAAGTTCTCGACGGTGACCAGCGGATCTGATGTCTTGTCGTCCAGTGTCATTACGCCATCCTCCGGGTCGGAGCATCGGGGTGGCCGGAACCACTGTTCAGCATATGGCAGGCAGCGAGATGATCGTTGTTACCGCTGCGTTGCAAGATTGGAACCTTGGTCTTGCAAACGTCTGCAGCGTGCGGACAGCGCGTATGGAAGCGGCAGCCCGAAGGCGGATTAACAGGGTTCGGTGGATCTCCCGTCAGCGGCGGCTTGTCCGCCCTGCGACTCGGATCCATCGATGGCATAGCCGACAAAAGGGAACGGGTGTACGGGTGACTTGGTCGCTCATAGATCTCGGTAACCGGGCCGATCTCCACTACCTGCCCCAGGTACATCACCAGCACGCGATCCGAAATGTAATGCACCACGTGGAGATCATGACTGATGAATATGTACGTGAGCGAAAGGTCTCGCTTCAGATCGGTCAGCAAGTTGAGAACCTGCGCTTCAACAGACTTGTCGAGCGCGGAAACGGCCTCGTCGAGGATGACGACCTTCGGCTCCAGCGCAAGCGCGCGCGCAATGTTGATGCGTTGTCGCTGACCGCCGGACAGCTCATGCGGATAGCGGCGAATAAATAGATTGGGGTCGAGCCCCACTTTCCCCAGTAGGCTGCGGGCACGCCCACGTGCTTCATTTCTCGCAACGCCATGCACCTGCGGGCCGAAAGCAATGGTATCTTCGATCGTCAGGCGCGGGTTGAGCGACGCATACGAGTCCTGAAACACCATCTGCATCTGGCGCCGCATGGCCGTCAGCGCCATACCGCCAGGCCCGACCCGTTCACCATCGAGCAGCACATCGCCTGCATCGGGTTCGATCAGCCGCATCAAAAGGCGTGCCGTCGTCGACTTGCCGCAACCAGACTCCCCCACGATGCCGAGCGTCTCGCCTTCGCGCACTTCGAAGCTCACGCTATCGACTGCCTGCACTTGCGCGACCTGACGGTTCATGAGACCGCCACGGATCGGGAAGTACTTTTTGAGATCGTTGACGGCCAATATCGGTCGGGCCCGATGCGCTGCCGCCGGAGCTGCCGTCGTCGCGTCTGCGATCACTTGCGCCATAGCTCAGCCCCTTACACTCGAATGTCCATTGCGGACCGCAATCCGTCACTGACGAGATTAAAACTCAAAGACGTGATGAAGATCATGACGCCGGGAAGCGCGGCCAGAAGCGGGTTGACGTAAATCGCCTGTCGCAAGGTGTTGAGCATCAAGCCCCATTCCGGTTCCGGCGGCCGGACCCCAAGCCCGAGGAACGACAACCCGGAGGCGAGGATAATGGACACACTGATGAGGCTTGTCGCGTAGATGAAGATCGCACCCAGTACATTCGACAAGACGTGCACGCGAATGATCTTCCCTGCACTCGCACCGGACGCACGCGCGGCCTCGACGTAATCGAGGTTGCGAACCTGGGTGGTGACACTCTCCGCGACGCGCGCAAGCGGCGGTATAAAAACAAGCGTCAGCGACAAGACAGCATTGCCGATACCCGCGCCAAGGGCCCCTGAGATTGCGATTGCAAGAAGCACGGATGGAAACGCGTAAAACACGTCCATCGTCCGCATGATCACCATGTTGACACGACCGCCGACAAAGCCGGCGATAATGCCGAGCGTGCCGCCGATGGCCAGCGCGTAGAGCACCGGCATAATGCCCATGAACAGCGACAGCCGTCCGCCATAGAGCAGCCGACTGAGCATGTCTCGACCGGTCTCATCCGTTCCAAGCCAGTGGCCTTCTGTCCCGACCGGCTTGAGGCGTTTGATCATGCTCGCCTTGTACGGGTCGTGCGGCGCTATGACATCGGCAAACACCGAGATCAGAATGACCAGCAGCACAATGCCACCGAAGAAGAGGGTCACGCGGTCGCGTCTGAGGCGCTGGAGAACCGTGGCCCAGTAGCCGCGAGACTGTACCGCGACCTGCGCGACATCGATCGTCTCCGGCGCAGCAGGCGTTGAAATGTTCATCTGATCAGCTCCGCCGCATCCGCGGGTCGACAAGGGTTTGCATGATATCAACCAGCAGGTTGAGAACGACGAAGAACATGGCCAATACGAGGATTGTGCCTTGCAGCGTGGGAATGTCCCGCCGGAAGATGGCGTCGTTCAAGAGGTAGCCGGTGCCTGGCCAGTTGAAGACCGTCTCAACCAGGATTGAGCCACCAAGCAGATAGCCGAGCTGCAAACCCATAACCGCCAGAACAGTCGGCGCGGCATTCCGGACGATGTGCAGCATGATGCGGCCGTTGAGCAAACCTTTCGCCCGCAGCGCTTGAACGAATTCCTGGCTGAGTATCTCGGCAACCGTGGCACGCACGGTTCGCGTGATGATTCCGCATGGGATCACCGACAACGTGATCGCCGGCAGAATGATATGTCGGAGGTGCGCCCAGTCGAATTGCCATCCGTCGGAGCCGCCGGGACCGATCCCGGTTGCCGGGAGCACGTTGAGTTCTACCGCGAAGACGATGACAAGAACGATCCCGAGCCAATAGTGGGGGATCGAAACGCCGGTAACGCCGAACCCGGTTGCAACTTTATCGATCCATGTCCCCTGATAGTACCCGGCGAGCCCGCCAAGGAGTGACCCGATAACGAAGCCAATCGTCGTCGCAACAATCGCAAGCATCAGCGTATTGGGTACAGCGACCGCCAAGGCCGACGTCACCGGCTGGTTGTTGACGACGGAGAGCCCCAGGTCGCCGACCAGCGCGCGGCCGAGCCATCGCACATATTGCACGGGAAGCGGTTGATCGAAGCCATAATCCTTTTTGAGCTTCTCGACGACCTCAGCCGGAGCGTCTGCGCCAACCACGGCGTTGAGCGGGTCTCCCGGCGCAATGTGTACAAGCGCAAAGACAAGGATGCTGACCCCAAGCGCGATTGGAATGACATAGAAAAGTCGGCGTAAGACGTATCCGAGCACGAGCGTCACTCACCTTGATCTTGGAATGGCAATGCGCCTGTTTGTGTTCCGTCGGCAGGACACACACGGTTCAGTCCGACCCTCGCCCGGAGCTCTAAGAGAATTGCCGCCGGCGAGAGAGGACCGCGTACGCGACGCGACCCTCATTCCTCTGCTCATGATCCCCTGATCCGCGCCGACCTACTCCATGTAGACGGGCGACAAACTCTGGAACCAATTCTGCGCCGGCACGAAGCCTTTCACCTTCGGGCTCATGGCACGTGGCGCGACATCGTGAACAACCCACAGGAAGAGAGCTTCGTTGACCTCTTTGGTGTGGACTTTGGCGAGGATCTTGTCGCGTTCCGCCGGGTCAAAGGTGAGCTGGACCTCCTTCAAGAGCTTATCCATCTCCGGGTCGCTGTAGTAACCGAAGTTGACGCCGTTTGGCGCGGCGAGGTCAGACCGCATGAAACGCGTAAACGAGCTGTAGGGATCTTGCGTGGTGTACGACACGTTGACGCCGTGCGTCCCGCCGGCCTGAGGCGACTTCGCTCCAGCCCGCCAAATGTCAAGCAATGCCTGCCACTCCACGACCTTGAACTCGACCTCGATGCCCACATCTTTCAAGTTCTGCTGGATGTACTCGTTCATTTGCAACGGCAGCATTTGCCCGGAACCGGACGCCGAAATCGTCATGATGACTTTGACGGGCTTGTCAGGCCCGTAGCCGGCCTCTGCCACCAGTTTCTTCGCCGCTTCGACATCGCGTTTGATTTCGAATGTTGGCGTGCCGTACCACGCATTGCCTTTGACCACATGCCCCGTGGCTGGAACGCCGTACCCGCCCAGGAGCTGAACAATACCTTCGCGGTCTACCGCCAGGTTGGCCGCTTTGCGGATCCGCTCGTCGTTCCAAGGCGAGCCTTCAACGCGACTGAAGTGCCATGGCCAGACGTGCGGATACACGTTCGAGACAACCGTCATCCCCTGGCTCTTGATCCGTGCAATCGCGTCAGGCGCTGGTGCCTCAATCCAATCCACCTGCCCGGAGAGCAGCGCCGCTGTTCTCGCGCTCGGATCGGGAAGCGGCATCAGAATGACCTTATCGAGCTTGGGCACGCGCTTTGGGTCCCAATGCTCTTTAAATGGCTCAAGCTCCGCACGCTCGCGCGCCGTGATCTTGGTCAGCTTGAACGGCCCCGTCCCGGATGGGTCCTGGGCGAACTTGTTCCAGTCCTTCGTCTTCTCCCATTGGGCCGGAGATGCCATCAGGAAGTAGCAGATCTGGAAGGGGAAGAAGCTATCCGGTGTCGTCGTCTGAAACTCGACGGTGTACTTGTCGATTTTCTTGACGGCCTTGAAGCCCGGCATCCGGAAGTTCACCAGAGACGCCTGTCTGGCACTGTATTGCGGTGACTTCTCGTTGAACAGCTTCTCAATGTTGAAGATGACGGCATCCGCGTCGAACTCGGAACCGTCGTGGAACTTGACGCCCTGGCGCAGTTTGAACGTCCACTTCGTCTTGTCGTCCGGGTTAACGGACCAGCTTTCGGCCAAGCCAGGCACCAGGCCCGACGGCTTATCTGAAGACGACAGGTCCCAGTTAATCAGCGCATCATAGAGTTGAAGCCCAACGAAGCGAAAACCCTCAAAGCCATTATCTGGCTGTCCCCATGTCAACGGAACATCGTTGGCTGTCATTCCAATGCGCAGTGTGCCCTGTGCTTGTGCACCCGTAGCGAGTGAACCAGCCATCACCGTTGCGCATACCAAGCCATACAGCGGCCTAGCTAGTCGCCAGAAACTCATTTGTAATCACCTCCATTGCCAGACATTTTTGGCAACGTTTCAAACGCAATCTTGGTGCCAATCTAAAAGACTCATATATATCAATGAAGTGCACGTCAGCGGAGAAGATCGAAGATTGCCAGATGCCTATATCTCAGGCGAAAAGCATTCATGCTGTTCAAAATGCGCCCATTTTGAAAAGAGAGCGTGGCGCATACTCAAAACAAGAAAAACAGAGAAAAATATCATTTCGCACAGCGCGCAGGCATAATGAGGAAAAGCACGCCAAGTTTTGCCTCAGCATTATTCATAGAAGAAACATAAATCAGCTCGAGATTTAACTGCGGGCGCTGACGAATATCGCCGATTGTCCTGTTATGCGGCAGCACACACCAACGGATGGGCGGGTGCTCACACGTCGCTGTTCAGGGCTTTCGCGACATGCGTGTACCCATGAGGGACTGCAACCGCCAACGGCCAGAAAGCTCGATCTCAAGGCCGGCTCGCGGGGAAGAATTTACCTTTATTGTTCAACACGCTAGCCGGAAATTCGCCAGAAATCCCGGCGTGTTACTGACGGGACAGCATCTGCCGGCCATGATCGTTAGAACAAACTCAGCTGCTGGATGTGCCACAGCGTGTCTTGAGAGGAAAAGTACCGTGACTTTGCAAGGGATTTTCAAAAACCGTAAACTTGGCCAACCGGTGCATAACAGCATTGCAGCAAGTGCCTGCGCTCTGGCTCTTACATTTGCCATTTCGATGGGCGGCACGGCCATGGCGGCGAACACGGATACAGCCGGATCAACAGCCGCCTTCACGGCCGACATATTTCACGGCGCAAACATTCCGGGCGACCTCGACCTCAGTCACGTCAGCGCGCGCGGTTTAGCGGCTGAGACAACAACCCGGCTCATCCGCGTCGCTCAAAGCGACGATGACGATGACGCCTTTGACCCACGCGACGCGCTCGGCTTGAACGATCTGTCCGATGGCGACGATGACGACGGCCCCGACCGCGGCAACGTCGGCGGCTACGACAATGATGATGACGACGATGATGAGCCACGGTATCGCCAGCGCAAAAAATCAAATCCGCGCCAGTCGCGTCGCTCCGGCGAAACCGCACTCTGTCGGCAGATGCGCCGCAACTGCCAGATTGGCGGCAGCGACAGAGCGTGCCGACAGTACCGCGACTTCTGCGGCAACAACTAGGCCATATGCACATTGGTACGGCGGTCGACCGCCGTCCGTCCTGGCTCGGCTCGCCCTTGGCGCAGCCGACAGCCGAACAACGTGACAACATAAATGATGTTGCACGGTTTAGATCATGTCCGCCCCATGCGGAATCGCTTCGCCGCCCACACCCCTGTTGGACTCACTTGGCCGGCCACCCACAAAATCCTACTGCTGGGTGGTCGGCCGGGAAGACCGGAAGAATGGGTTGTGGTATGGTTTCAGCTGAATCTGAAACGCAATAGCGCGGCAGGTATCCGCAGAGAAAATGACCAAATCGATCACAAGCTGGATGAAGAAAGAGCACGTACCTGGCCTAGCGGCGTGCGTGGTTCGTGGAACGGACATCGTGTGGGCGGAAGGTTTTGGGATGGCGGATCTGGAAAATCAGATCCCGTTCACGCCGGACCGCAGCATCTTTCAGATTGCGTCGGTGTCAAAAGTCATCACGGCGGTTGCCATCATGCAGCTGCGCGACAAAGGTCACTTCAGGCTGGATGATGACGTCAGCGGGCATGCAGGCTTTACCGTACGCAATCCAAAGTTTGCGAACCAGCCGATCACCTACCGACATCTGCTTCGCCACGTCTCGTCGATCCGCGATACGGATGGCATCTACGCGCTCTATGCCGTTGGCGACCCGACGCTAACCTTGCAGGAAGTGGTTTGCGGCTATTTTACCGAAGGCAGTCGATATTGGCACAAAAAGAACTTCTATTCATCGCAGCCGGGACAGCGTGAAAAATACTCCAATATAGGTTTTGCACTTCTTGGGCTATTGATTGAAAATATCAGCGGGCAATCGTTAAACGACTATCTCCGAGATAATATTTATGCACCGCTCGGCATGGTTGACACGTCATTTTTTATTGAGGACCTGGATCAAAGCCGCCAAACATTTCCATACACGTATCAATCAAAACCCCGCCGCCAACTCTGCCCGGGAGATGGAGACGGAAATCTTCTGCCCTCGGGCGCGGCGCCGACGGCAGGGTTCAACAAGCACGCGCTCTATAGCTACCCCACATTGGCCGATGGCATGGTCCGCACGACGGTGACGCAACTCGCGCGTTTTATGACCGCGATGATGAATGACGGTCAGTTTCAGGGCTATCAAATGCTGAAGCCGGATACGGTCTCAGAAATGCTGAGCGGCGATGAGCAAGGCCTAGGCTGGGTGAGAGACGGCAAGTACTGGGGACACGACGGCGGAGACCCAGGCTGCGCCAGCGAGATGTTCTTCGACAGGAAGGATAGGTTCGGCTTCATCATTCTGGCCAATGCGGATGTGGAACTGGACCGCGTCCGCCCACTCATTCTGTCGCAAGCCCGGAAGTCGGCTGTCAGTTAGCGATACGACTGGAACGTCGGCAGAGACGGAAGCTCTGTTCCACCCCCCCATAAGATAGCCCGCCCGGGGTCGGGCTCGACCCCACCGGTTGCTCACACGCGGCCGCCACATCTGTCATTCGGCGACCGCGCGACAGCAGCGTCAGTTCCAGGATCGCACAATGCCGCCGAGATTGTCGGGACCCGGGTTTTCAAACTTCCGGACACGAACACCCAGAATCGCCGTCCAGGGATAATGCACGATGCCGTAATCATCGATGTTCTCGTCGGTCTCCCCATCCTGCCGGTAGTCCATCCAGCTGTCTTCGCCTTCGCTGAAGACTTTCAGGAGGTATCGCGTCCCATCCCGAACCTGCTTATCGTTTTCGGCAGTGCACCCGTATTGACGCAGGGTGTCGACAACGGACGCAAAGAGATCGAGTTCCCCCACCTCCAGGGCCGCATAGAAGTTCTCGCGATGCCAGCGATAGAGATTCGGCGCATCAGAAACTCTCAGCTTGTACCGGTGCGTTGCCGTGATCAGATGCGCCATGTGAGGCGCGAGGTCAGCGACAGCAATAAACCCCTCGTCAAATGGACCTTCCTCGAATTCGTTCGCATCGCGAAGCTTGTAGTTCTTCGTATAGGTCCAGAACCGTGGGCCCCAGGTCTTCGACGCTTCCGGTAGCTTAATGTCCGGGAACAGTTGCGCCTCTGTGAACCAAAGGACCCAGACATAGAGATCCAACAGCGCTTTCGGTGTTGAATTCTTGTCCCCAAGGATCGCATCGATATCGATATCCGCAGCGATCTTGAGTGTCTCACATTCCTCGAATGCGACGTTCGTCAACGTCGTAAGACGCTTCGTTCTCCAGTCGTCCTTCGGATAAAGGCGATGGGCAAAGATCGCCAGTGGAAGAAGCTTGCCGAACTCATTACACGTGATGGAGTCTTCGCTGCGCTGCAAAAACGGCTTGCTCAGCGTGGTCAGGTACTTGCGTGCCGCACTCCGTGCCTTCTCATCCAACTCGGGCGCGTTTGCACTCGCGTAGGTGACCTGAATGATGGCCTCAATCGAATCTGCACCGACGTTGAACAGCGCCGACGGCTTTCGCTTGAAGTAGTTGATCATTTCATCGACGCCCCGGCCGATCGATAACGTGGCGCGCTTGGCTTCGCGAGGGGACCACGGCGCCGGATTCAAATACCGTCTGACCGATGCCGATGGCTTCCAGCTCTCCGGCATGTTTTCGATTTCGGCCACACACAGCTGCTTTGGCTCTTGCGCCAGCGCATGCGCGCTGAACACGAATACGGCACCAAATGCAACAAGGCGTGTGCACGTCTTTGTCAAAGATCTTAGATTCAAAACTTTCTCCACGAACATGGCAAGTCAACGCGACCCAACGGACCCGACTTGTATGTCTCTCGCAATCAGCATGTCGGCGACACACCTGTCGGCAATACAGATGCGTCCCGGCCGGTCCGGCTTGTCGGATGACGACGGTCGGCCGCGTAAAGTCGCGGGCAATTTTCACCTCCACTGGCGTTAGCACAGCAAACATGAACGAATAGCCACAACCTCAACCGCCGCTCTTGCTTAACCTACAGCGGCACGGCTCGTAGATGTTGTTGCGTTTCGCCGGGATCTTACGTGCGCCGCGGCAACGCGTCTCTATGGTCTCACTGGGCCCCAAACTGTAGCCCTATTTGTGTGTGCTGTACTGTCACCAACGGTACACCTGACCAGGTGCGAATGGTGCGATGCCAAGAGCTGGATGCAATATGGTTCAGCATCTTGGGCAGATCGTATTAGGTCCATGCGCGACGCTTGAGGCACGGCACCTGTACCCGCAGCATCTGCAGTGCAATGAGATGTGGGCCTTCCAAACGGGCCGAACAATGCCTACGTCCTCACCACGATGTTCGGCTGGTCGACGATCTATTCAAACCGTGACTGACGCACACATTGGGCTTGGACCTATTCGAGGTTGACTTAACGATGGACAACGACATCGGCCGGTGGCTGAGCGAGAAACATGTGCCCGGCCTGGCCGCATGCATTGTCAGTGATCGCCACATCGTCTGGGCGCGCGGCTACGGCGCTGCCAACATCTCAAAGGGCATCCCGTTCACACCGGATCGCACCATTTTCCAGATCGCATCGGTCACGAAGACGATTACTGCCTTGGCAACGATGCAATTGCGCGACATGGGGCGGATCGCGCTCGACGACGATATCGAGGACTTCCTCGGTTTCGAGCTGCGGAATCCGCAATTCCCGGATGAAGAAATCACGTTCGCAGATCTGCTGACCCACTCCGCCGGGATTCGAGACAACGAAAACCTCTATAGCCTTTACGCGCCCGGTGACCCAACCGTCTCGCTAAAGCATGTCGTTCACGCCTACTTCCGCAGAGGTGGCGAGTTCTGGACGGAAGACAACTTTTACGACAACCCACCGGGTGAAACGCGGCTGTACTCGAACATGGGGTTCGCGCTTCTCGGACACCTCATTGAGGTCGTCAGTCGCATGCCGCTGCAAGACTATCTGAAGCGGTTCGTATACGGCCCGCTCGGAATGCTGGAAACGTCGTTTTACCTGTCCCAACTTCCGAAAGACATGCATGCGTCGCCGTACACGTTCGCGCCAGTCAGCCGGGCTCTGCTGATTCCCGGAGATGGCGACGGCAACCTGCTTCCGAAGGGCACATCACCGAAAGCCGGCTATAACGAGCACGCACTCTATAGCTTTCCGACATTGGCTGACGGCATGGCGCGAACCAGTGCGACCCAACTGGCCAACTTCCTGATCTGTCTGATGAACGGCGGGAGGTTCAACGGCAGCAAGATACTGAAGGACGGCACCGTTGATGAAATGCTGACCGAAGACCGCGGCGGTCTCGGACTAGCAAGAGTTGGCGACTACTGGGGTCACGATGGAAGCGATCCGGGCTGCGCAGCGGAAATGTTCTTCAACCCCCGCACGAAGGTCGGTTTCGTCGCGGTCGCGAATGCCGACGTCAATTTGGGCGACATTCGCGAGTTGCTGATTGACCGAGCCGAGCAGTATCACAGGCATGCGAAACGCAGTGGTTGACCGTTGCAGATGCTTATCGGTTTTACTCGGCATCTCATTCCGTCAGCGACATTGAAACAGACACGGCCCGATTTCAGGAAATCGGGCCGTGTCTTTATCGTGCTTTGTCATGCGGCTGGATCACGGTTGACCGGCGGCAAGCTTCAAGCGTCAGTCGTGCGACGGCGTGTTGTTGGGCTGCGGGACGCTCCGGGAGGTGCTGGTCGCGCCTGGGGTTGCGCGGTTAGCGTCACGATCAGAGCCAATCTCTTCGGTCCCAACTCGACCGCGGCAAACTCAAGTTTCGAGATCGTGGCACCAGCTTCACAACTGCTCACGGCCTTGGCAATCCGCTGCCCCGGTTCTCCGATCGTTGGAGCGCGTCGCGCCTGGCGCCTGCCCGCACAGTTTTGTGCATGATCGGACAAGAGCTTTGAGATCCCCGCCTCAGCGGTAATCGTTGTGGAGTCGAGAACCATCAATCCACCGATGCGACCGTTCTCATACCGCCAGTTGACCGGGAAGTGACGGAAGAAGTTCTTCTCACGCGGCAAAATCACGTACCGCGTCTGCGACTTGGCCAGAAACTTCAGAGCAAACTCCATTGTCTGCTCGCGCGACAGGACGACGGGCTGACGATTCGGCACGCCCGGAGTTGCACGACCGCGACCGGGAAGAGATTCGCCATGATTGTTGCTCGCCGCAGGACCACCGAACGCACCGTTGTTCTCGCGCTGCGGCCCGTTGCCGAATGCGCCACTGTTTCCGGCGGATGGCGCTGCGCCGAATGCACCTGGGCCACTGTCTCTGGACTGATCCCTGTGATAGGCCCAGCATGCAGACACCTTGCGCGCGGCATTCTTAGAGCCCGTCAGCTTAAAGCGCGAGACGCCACTTTCAGATAGAACGCCCATGACATTGCCGTACATGATCGCGCGCAGCGTTTCCTTGGACTGCCCAAGGGATATGAAAACGCTGTTGCCGCGATATTCGGCCATGCCGTCCACGACAACGCGACCGTCTACATCGAGCTTGGCGGGAAACTGCGAGACCGACCGCTTCGGCCAACGCTCATTATAGAATTGAACCTTCCAATCACCACCAGCGTACGCATGAAGGGACAGCGAGATATCGTTCTTATACTTCACACTGGCGTAGCACGTTACAAAGCGCTCCTGATCGTACAGAGCGGATACGGTCCAGTTTCCAGTCTCTCCGTATTTCAGCACGCGAAGATTATCATCAGCGCAAACCGGTCCACTTGCGATCGACGCGCCTGTTACGATTGCGCATAACATAAAGAACTTACTTGTCATCAGTATCTCCATCGACCTTTGCGCAGTGACCTGGTCGTCTCCGACACCCGCCATGCCGATCGATGACCATCTGCAGGTTCCAATGTTACGCATTGGAGCAAAGGTCGCTGTCCCCGCCGGAACAGGCCGAATATGTCGGAACTTTGGACCGGTGTTACCTGCGGCACAGCCGGTTACGGCGCGGCCGGCATGCTTCGCACCAGCCGAATCTGAATACGCTGAATCAGGGTCGGCTACGGCAAGGAGGACCATTATGGGCAGGCTATTTTACTGCCTGGGAATTCTGATTGTTCTTTTGTTTGTGACGCAAATCACCATGCCAAAAGTCTTCCAGGTTGGATCATCGCGACGACGACCTGCTCCGTCCAACAGTCGGTCTTAGATGGACGTTGTCGCCCACACGCATATGCGCGGCTCACAGTATGGCCGAAGGCAGCACATCACGCGCCACCGTCAAAGCTTGTGCGGCACCGCTGGTGGGTCGGTTACGATTGACGTCAACGATGCGTTCGGTGCCTGAAGCGCAGCAAGCGGCGGCACGGGGCGCGCCAACGTCGGATCCGTCGCAAACGCGCGCTCCATGGCACTTGCCACATCGAGAAGCTCGCAATCGCCACGAAACCGGCCGATCACCTGCAAACCGAACGGCAAGCCCTTACCGTCAACGCCGCAAGGCAAAGACAGGGCCGGATTGGTCGTCAACGTCACGTACCAGGCCATGGCGAGCCAATGATAGTACGTGTTCAACTTGCGACCCGCGATTTCGTCCAGATACAGCGTCGACCACGGAAACGGCGACACCGCAACCGTGGGCGCGATAACGACGTCATAGTTTGCGAACGTCTCCTGAAATCGCCGGAAGATACGTGTCTGTTCGGCGTGCGCCCAGGCGAAGTCCGTCAGCGACATCTTCGCGCCGAGCTCGTAGTTCGCGCGTACGTTCGGACCAAGGCGGCTCGGATCCGCGTTATAGTCCTCACCATAGCGGCACAAAAAGCTGACGGCGCGAATGACGTCGAAGCACCGCTCGGCATCGCCGAAGTCAAATGCCACTTCATCACACGTCGCGAAGAGATGAGACATGGCGGCAAGCTTGCTCTTGAAGGTCTCTCGGATCGGTGGATCGACGATACCTGTCCCAAAGTCCGCACTCCAAGCGACCCGCAACGCTCCGAGATCAACGGGCCGGTGTGCTTGCAATGCCTGATCATCGATCGGAAATGTCAGCGGATCGGAGGCGTCATGCCCGGCTTGTGCAGCAAACAGGAGACGCGCGTCATCGACTGTGCGCGCCATGGGCCCCAACACGGAAATCGGCGTCCAACCCAATGGTCGGCGTTCGGCAGGAACCATGCCGGGCGACGGGCGAAAGCCGACGACTCCACAAAACGACGCCGGAATGCGAAGCGACCCGCCGGTGTCGGAACCGGTACAGATTGGCACCATATCGACGGCGAGAGCAGCTGCGGAACCGCCAGATGAACCACCACACGTCAGCGTTGGATCAAACGGGTTGCCAGTTGCCCCCCAAACAGCGTTGCGCGTGTTCGCGCCAGCACCAAACTCGGGCGTATTCGTCTTTCCGACCATGATGCCGCCGGCGCGGCGCACGCGCGCGACCATGACGCTGTCAGCTTCCGGAACATTGTTCTTAAAAAGCGGCGAGCCGAATGTTGTGAGCACGGAGCCCGTGTTCTCAAGATCTTTCACTGCGAACGGAAGACCGTGCAGTGTGCCGAGTTCGGCACCCTCGACAACGGCCTTTTCCGCTGCGATCGCCTCCTGCCGCGCGCGATCAAAGCACGTCGCCGTCACAGCATTGATCGCTGGATTGGTCTCAAGGATCCGTTCAAGACAAGCTTCGAGGACCTCGACAGGTGATAGCTCGCGGCGCCCAATGCGATGGCGCAACTCGACTGCGGTTAACGAAACAATCTCGCCTGCGTCCGCCATATGCAATCCTATCTGAATCTGCGCCATCCAAGTCTGAACACGGACCCGCTGCGCCGCCGCGCTAGCGAACGTCGATGTCGAACGACAACGCCTTCATGTCGGCGACGCTCTTGAGATCGGGTTCATACCCTAGTCCCGGCGCATCCGGGACGACAGCATTCTCCCCATCCAGCGGCAACAGCGGACCGGAGAGCCGGTCGCGAAGGAGGTTGTCGTTCACGTCAATCTCAAGCAGTCCGTCCCCACCGACTGCGGACAGCAAGTGTGCCGACGCCACAAGCCCGACGCCGCCACCCAGATAGTGCGGGCAGTAGAGCTTTCCAGCGGCGATTGCGGCCCGCGCGATCGACGCACATTCTGAGAGGCCGCCCCACTTGCAGACATCGGGTTGGATGACACCAAAAACCGTGCCGGAAATCGCCGCGTCGAACTCTGGGCGCGCGCGCATGTTCTCCCCACCGGCGATGGGAACCGCGCACGCATTTGCAACGGCCGTCCAGTTGTCCGCCGTATCGTCGACCGGGAGTGGCTCCTCAACCCATTGCAGTGGGATCTCCGCCAGTACGTCCACCTCGCGACAGGCGGTCTCACGATCCCAGGCCTGATTGGCATCGACCATGAGCAATTCGCCATCCTTAAGGTCTGCGGCGGCCGCTCCGACATCGGCGGCCGCATTGGCGTCGGCAAATCCGATCCTTAGCTTGAACGCGCGATAACCGGCGTCGCGCGCGGCATGGATCATGTCGCCCGCAAGGCGCGAGTCAATCCCACTGGCATAGGGCCGCAACGCCCGCGGTGATCCGCCCAGGAACGTCGCAAGCGGAACGCCTGTACGACGCGCAGCAAGATCGTGAAGCGCAATATCGAGGCCCGACGCGATTTGATCTGCCGGTCCCGGCTCACCGGCCTGGAGCGATAGCCTGTGCAATCTGGCGCGAATCTTTCGAAAGGCCTCGCCTGGGCCCGTGGCATCAAGCCCCTTGAGAGCTCCAGGGATAACGGCCGCAGCCAAACGCGCCCGGTACTCCGCGCCCGGCTGGGGGAAGTTACACCAGATCTCGCCCCAACCGACGGCACCGTCGCTGTCTTCAAGACGCAGAATGACGGCCGGCCGCGACTCGAGAGGACCGAACACGGTCTGCATCGCTCGAGCCAGAGGATATCGATAGGCGTGCACCTCAGCGCGGACGATCTCAGCCATTGGTCGTTACCTCCCCTATCGCATGCGCCCCATCGCCAGCTTCGCATTGGTGGCAGATTATGCGCGCGCCTGTACCCGGTCCGGCAAGTCCAGGCCGATACCAGTCAACTCGCCAAACCAATCGTGAATCGTCTGCACATCGGTCTCAGGTAGCGGCGGGGCACATATCGATGCGATGTTTTGTTCGAGATGCGCAACGTTACCGGTGCCAAACAAGACGACATCGACGCCCGACTGATGTCGCGCAAACCGGTAGGCTGCATCCGTCAAGCTTCTCGCACCGTCGTCGTGGATCAGAAAATCGAGAGGTTCGCTCGCCGCAGCCAGAGACGTCGGGATTGCCCCATCCGCTGCCAACTTCGACAGCGTCTCACGCAACTCGTCGGGTCGCGAAAAGATGTTGCGAACCGCGAACATGATCAGCGTTCCGATACCCTTCTCCGCCGTAACCGGCAGGACAGTGCGCCCCGCGCCCTGATGCATCATGTGGAAGCCCAGCATCATCACATCCCACACGTCATCTTGTATCGCGCGCTGCAGCATGGCCTGATCCGGATCACTGGGCGGTGACTCCGTAATGCCGAGGTAGCGCAGTTTGCCTTTGTCGCGCTCAGCCATGAGCGCCGGAACGATCTCGCTCGCGACATAGGCGTAGTGCTCCCGCTTGACCGCATGAACATGAAACACATCAACGTAGTCCGTCTGCAATCGCCGCAGCGACCCGTCGAGGTTGTCTATGACGTCGGTGACAGACAGCAACGCGCCGGCTCTTGCATAGCGGCTCTTGGTCGAAATCACGACCCCACGGCGATCGACGGCGCGAACAGCTTCGCCAACAATCTCCTCGGTTCCGTAGGCTTCCGCCGTATCGAGAAAGTTCACGCCATGGTCCAGCGCCGCGCGCACGAGGCCGACGCACTGGGAATGTGGCAACCCACGGCCGAGCCCAAGTCGGCTATTGCCGCCACATCCCAGTCCCGCCACGGAAACCGTGAGGCCGGTCCGCCCGAGCTTGGTCGTATCCATAATCGTTGTGTCCCCCTCGAATACAGCGCGCCACGACGCAGCCAGGATAGATGGTCTGCGCCCACCAATCGAGAGAGATCTGGCTCAGGGCAGGTATGCCCTAAGCTTCGTCAAAAGCCGCGCCGCGAAATGTCCGCTTCGGTGCCCCCCGCTCCAGCTGATCGTGACCGTCCTGCAGGCTTGCCCGATCTGCAGCAACCGATAAGTTCCGAGCGGCGAGGATCAACTCGCCAAGCCTTGCGAGCGCGGACGCCTTGTTCCGGTGTTGAGACCGCTGATCACGCGCGACGACAGCAAGCCCGGTTGGCACATGCACGGCCCGTACTGCACTCTCTGTCTTGTTTTGATGCTGGCCGCCCGGTCCTCCGGCGCGGAACGCCTCAAACCGCACATCGGACGGATCAAGATCGACAGAGGTCATGGTTGGCGGATCGGCCCGGCGGCATCCGATGTACCAGTTCTTCCGCCGATGATGCGGCCGCACCTCGCTCTTGGCGATCCAGAGCAGTGTGCCTGTCCACCGATCGGCAAACTCCGCAGCTGCATCGCCATTGACGAGGACCAAGGCCGATGCCGGACCATGGCCATCGGGATCCGTTCCCCGCGCCACGTCGACGTCCAACCCCAGGTCGTCAGCCTCACGCGCCATCCGCGTCAGGACATGGGCCAGAGCCATCCGGCATTCGGCCGGCCCGCGACCACTCGTGAGCTGCAATCTGATCATCGGCGCGCACTCCGCTTATCAGCAGCACGTGCGCGACGTTCGGGCCTGGCCGTCTTATACGTCACCAAGGGGCGGAACGAGGCAACGACCGTGGCAAGACCATGCGAGACCAGATCATCGATCACGCGATCGATACTCTTGTACGCGTCGGGTGCTTCCTCAACCAAAAGATCACGCGATGTACAAACGACCCGGCCACCAAACGGATTGCGCTCCAGATTAGCGCGATCGGCCTTGCTGGTGCGGATCCGGCCATGCATGGAACCGCGATCATACTTCCGCCCGGCGCCGTGCGCGAGCGATGCCAGGGCCTCTGGACACGCACCGGTTGGCTTGACGAGATACGAAAGCGTGCCACGCGACCCCGGCACCGGAACCAGACCACGATCTGCCGGCGCGGCGCCCTTGCGATGCAAGACACCGCCAGGCGTCTGCTCCAGAAAGTTATGGGGCTGATCGACAATGGCGGCGGCGTCGGCACGCAACGCGCGTGCAGCTCGCTCGGCGATCAGGCGCCGGTTGGCACGCGCCCACCGCACCGCCTCATCATGCGTATCGAGATAGGCCGTGGCATCGTCGCCGCCGACATCAAAGCTGTCCTGGCCACGTTCGAGCAAGGACTCCAGAATGGCATGGCCGAAACCGCGCGAGCCCGAATGAACGAGAGCAAAAGCGCGCGACTTATCGAGCCCGGCCTGCGCCGCGGCATCCGCATCGTAAAGGTCCTCAATCGCTTGAAGCTCACAAAAGTGGTTGCCGCCGCCGATCGTACCAAGTGAACCATCGAACGACGTCGACTGCAGGCCGGCGTCCGCAAGTGCACCGGGAACGTCTTCCGGGCAATCACCGTTCAACCCGCGGACGCGGGCGTCTTCCAGGCTCTCCAAACGCTCTGCCGCCCGGTTCACCCGCAGTTTCCGCACGGCCAGGTCGAGCTGAAACAGGCCCATGCCGCATCCGATGTCCGAACCCACAAACCGCGGAAGGACCTGCCCCGCCAGAATCGCACACCCGACCGGCCCGTACTTACCGGGATGCAGGTCCGGCATGGCGGCCAGGGCGCGGATGCCCGGCATCTGTGCCACCTGCACAAGCTGATGTGTTGCAGCGCCCTCGATCCACGACGCTGAAGAATAAAACGTGTGGACCGGCGCACCGCCGTCCACCTCAAGAAACGTGCCCATTGAGAAATTCCAGAACTGTCATCCGTATCGGCACCGCCTTAGTCAACCCGTTGGCTGACCACGCAAACGGCAGTGCAGAGAAAATCTGGTTCCACACGCATAAGCTGTGCAGATCAGACGACACCCCTGGCGGGGTGGCGAGACAAACACGTCATCAAACCATCTCCCTGTTGTTTTCCCGCGACATCCACAGCCGCACAACGCCTTGATAACACAGCTCATCGGCCGACGCGAGCGCCACTTTGCCGATGGGTATCGCCCAGTTCCCCTGCCTTCGCCTCACAAACTGCGTTACCAATACGAAACGGAGCATGTCGAAGCGGGGGGGCATCTGGGAATGTCGCGACTTATACTTTCAATTCTGGCAACTTTAGGCGTTCTGACACTCATACTGACACCGACGCCGCCGCACGCGCAAACCTCGCCGTGGCATGGCCTCACGGTCCAGTCCGTGTCACCGGACGTCCAGGTGCAGCGCAAGCTCATGCTTCCGTTCGGCGCGGTCATCACGGCCATCCGGAAAGATAGCCCTGCGGCAAGAGCCGACCTGCGGATCAACGACGTCATTCTCGCCGTTGGAGGGCAGCAAAAGACAACGGCCGACGACGTCATCTCCGCGCTGAACGCTATCCCTCCGGGACAATCCGTGACCCTGACGCGAACCCGCGGGCTCGTCGGTGCCGACATCAACCTGAGACGGCAGAATTCATCCGCACCGCCCGTTGTCGCATCGCCGACGCCGCCCGTTCTGATGCTCGATACCGGCGGGCACATGGCGCAGATCAAGGACATTTTCTTTACGCCGGACGGCAAGCAGCTTGTTTCCGCGTCCAACGATAAACTGATCCGTATCTGGGATCTGGCAGCGCGCAAGACCGTGCGCACCATACGTGGAGAAGTCGCGACGGGTTCGCTCGGCACGATTTACGCGATGGCGCTGTCGGGCGACGGTCGATGGCTGGCCGTCGGCGGGTGGCTCAACAGGTCTCCGATCAAAGGGGACTGGATCCGGGTGTACGACTTCGCGTCGGGCACACTTGTCCGCCGGCTGAAGGGCCACCGAAATGTCATCATGGGTCTTGCGTTCTCCGACGATGGCGCACAGCTCATCTCCGGCAGTGCAGATCGGACGGCGATTGTCTGGCAAGCCCCGCGTGCCGCCGATCAGTCCGTGGACTGGCGAGAGGGCCGAATTGTTCACCGCCTGAAAGGGCATACCGACAGCATTTACGCCGTTGCGTTTTTGCCCGGGGGCAATCGCGCCGTCACCGCATCAGAAGATAAGACCGGACGGGTTTGGGACGTGGCCACCGGCAGACACGAAGGCACGCTGGTGGGACATCGCGACCACATAGATACCATCTCGGTCTCCGGCGACGGCACCGTCGCAACCGGTGACGACAGCGGCGAAATCCGGCTCTGGCCCGCATCCGCTCTGGCGACTGTCACCAACGGCGCGCGGATCACGGACTCTTTCATATTCCAACATCGCGGGAACGTCGGCTCGCTCAGCTTTTCCCCGGACGGACGAGCGCTTGTCGCAACCTGCGGGCAACAGTGCAAATCCGACTATCGACCGCACTTATTCGATGTTGCCACCGGCTCTGTCCGCCGACTTGACCTGCCGTTCGACGGCATCGTCCTGGCAAGCACCTGGAACGGAGACGGTCGCTGGATTGCGGCGGCCGGCGGCGACGACAAGCAAATCCGGTTTTGGTCAGCGGCCAACAACCGCGAAAGCCAGGACGAAAACGGCAAACCTATCGTGCTACAGGGCACCGGGAAGCCTGTCTGGACCACCGGCATTTCGCGCGACGGACGATGGATCGGCTGGGGCAATCAATGGAAACGACGGTCTCCCACGGCGCGCGGCCCGATACAGTATGCACTGCGTTTGCCGTCCGCCGACCAGGGCCTCGGTGCTCCCGTCAACGTCACTGACACAGACACCGCCGTACCGTCCAAATGGCTCCACGGCACTGTGCAATCGGGTGATCTGTCCATGCGCCATCGCCGCGGTGGACGTCCTGTTCGGCCAGAGGGCGCACTCGAGATCAGAAGCGCCGACGGTGTGAAAATAATCGAGCGCTCGGCATCAAACGGATTCCGTCATCGCGCCTACAGCTTCACGCCGGATAGTGCGACCATCATCTCCGGCGCCAGCAATGGCGTGCTCAACGCTTACACGACGGATGCCAGGCCGATTGGCAGATTCATCGGGCACGAAGGCGATATCTGGGCTGTGACACCATCGCCGGACGGCCGCTTCCTGGTGTCCGGCTCAGCTGACCAGACGGTTCGGCTCTGGAACATCAAGACACGCGAACTCGTTGTTACGCTTTACCATGCACCAGGCCCCAACGGTGGCGCCGGTGACTGGGTGATGTGGACGCCGCAGGGTTTCTA
>JBCCOV010000077.1:0-20810 GCA_039039985.1 Pseudomonadota bacterium
CGTTACGGAGAAGGGCAGGCCCGCAAATACCGAGGCTCAGAACCGATCTGATCGCGAGCTGTTGCTCGATGCCAAGAACCGCCGTCTCACCTGGTTTCTTGGCGCTGTTCTGTTCGGGGTCGTGCTCTTGAAATGCTACGTCATTTTAGTGTCGCGCTAGCGGAACCAAGCCTAGCGCGACCTCTTCTCGTGTTGTTCTCCTTGGACAAACTTTTCAATCGCCCGAGCCGCGCAGGTTTGCGGACGGGTGCGTCAATAAGGACCAGAACTCTCACCGCGCAGCGTGCGTTCCACGTATATCTACCTTAAAGAAGAGAGGGGTCGTGGAATTGCATCCGCTCATCCTGATGCCGACTCTCACAATTGGCGTAGTGTTCAGTGTAAGCCTTTACCAATCGCTGAAAATGCGCGCTGAGCTGGCGCGCGGTCGCTAGTTCAACACCAACAAGAAACATGAGCGCGCAGCCGTCACGCGCATTTCCGTCGCAATCGGCGATATAGCGTAGCATTATCACTGCAAAATCGACTGTCTTCAAAGGTGCGATACGCAGGGAAATCGAGACCGAACTAGGAAGGAATGAATTTATGTCTTCATTATATCAAGTCATTATGGACCCATCACAGAATCCGCTACGGCATCTTCCGAAATTGGTGCGCTTTCAAATCATGACTTCGCTTGCGCTGATGTGGTCTGGCGTCTTCTCTCTGTGGATCGGCTATCTCGCGCTATTCGGCCCATCTGCGATTGCACACTTGGTACTTTTGCTTGGCCTGTTCTTCACGGCGGACGTATTCAGGCGTGCACAGAGATCAAGAACACTGCACCATCGCGACGCAATGCGAGATCGGCGCGATGGTACGGTGCTTTACGATGATTTGTGGGGCGGAGTGTAACGCCGTGAATTTGAGCCATCGACAGAAGTGTCTGGCGGATCGGGGCATGAGCCTTGCACCGATCCGTTGCCGGCCCGATGGCATAAAGTGGACAAAGCTGCCCATCTCAAAGCTGGTTAAACGCGTTCATATATCTCATCGGACGCACGGTCAGAAAGAGGAGATGAGCACACCCACCGTCTACAATGTATGGCTTTGTCGCGCGGACCTTAGTACTCGAGCATCGCAACGAATGCTTGTTGATCCTGATGCGCGGCAATCTTTTTGAGAGATTTGATGACTGCCTCAGTATCCATCGGTTCGGTTGAACCCATCTTTATGCTTTGAAACAATCCGCCGAATAACACAGTGCTTACCAAAATATAGCGAAATTCGCCCACTGGATCAGCAGTGTGCATGCGACAGAAGGTCAAGCACCGCCTTCGACGGCGCAAGAGGTGCTGTGACAGTGGACACGCCGATCGCACAATCGCGAACTGTCCAGCCTCGTTGCGGACAGAAGATCGCAGGCCAGCATCCACGTTGGTCGGGAGTACGTTGTCCACGTCAGGCTCCCAAGGACAATACGATGAACGACCTGACAATCTACGACTCCCAAGCAGCTCATTGGTGGGACGGATCCGTACGCTGGCTGCGAACGCTCCACAATATGGTTCCGGCACGCTTGCGCTACTTCGATACATTCGTGAAGCGATGGGATGGTCTCATTGTTCTCGATGTGGGTTGCGGTGGCGGCTTTATGTCCGAAGCAATCGCGCAACGCGGTGCTCGCGTTATGGCCGTCGACCCGGCAGCAAAGGCAATAGATGTCGCCCGTAAACGTGCCGCGACTTCTGGTCTCTTAATCGACTATCAAGTTGGGACAGGCGAGGTGATGAACCTGGCGGATAACAGCGTTGACGTCGTCGTCTGTGTCGATGTTCTAGAACACGTCCAAAGCGTACCAAGAACGTTAGCCGAGATTGCGCGCGTTCTGCGCCCAGGTGGCCTGTTCGCGTTCGACACCATAAATCGAAATCCTCTATCTCGGTTCGCAGTGATTACGTGTGCAGAGAACGTGCTTGGCTTCCTACCGAAAGGGACGCATGATCCAAAACTATTCATCAAGCCCGGCGAGCTTACCTCTGCACTTGAGCAATTCGGCTTCGAGCCCATTGGGTTGGCTGGCCTTGGGCCGACGGGTGTAAATCGGCACCTGGATTTCACTTTCGGTCGGGTTCCCTCGACTCTCATTCAATACATGGGCGTCGCACGGCGTATCAGGGCTACACAATGAAAAGCTCGAGCCTCTCATCAAATGAAATCGAAAGGCGCTGGCGACGATTTTCAGTTGGCAAGACATTGCGCGGTTTCCCGCCTTTGCAGGCAACTTTCAGTGCGGTGCCACGGTCGCGTTCAAGGTCACAAACAGTCGGCGAGATATTGATCGCAATCGTCTGGGGATTCCTTTGTCATGTTTTGTTTGCGTCCGCAGTCGTACTAATGATCATTGCGATGTGGTTCGGAATGTCGCGCTCCATGGGGCAGGTGGTAGAGCCGTGGCTTTGGCTGGCGAATTTGGCCCTTCTATTGCAGTTTCCGCTTGTCCATTCCGTCTTACTGACCAGGTGGGGACGAGGCTGCCTTGCTCGACTTGCTCCCTTCGGCACTGGCACTACTTTGGCGACAACGACCTATGCGATCATAGCGTCCGTGCAGCTTATCTTACTCTTTGCGCTATGGACGCCAAGTGGGATCGTTTGGTGGCAAGCAACCGGTGCGCCGTTCTGGATTCTCAGCCTCCTTTATGCAGCGAGCTGGTTACTGTTAGTTAAGGCTTCTTGGGACGCGGGTTCCGAGGTGCAAAGTGGTGTCTTGGGATGGATGTCACTCTTGCGCGGTGTGACCCCCCAATTCCCACCAATGCCAACCAGGGGCCTGTTCCGCTTCGTACGGCAGCCGATCTATGTCTCGTTCGCCTTGACGACTTGGACCGTTCCAACATGGACGCCTGACCAGCTTCTTCTTGCGACCGTCCTAACGACATATTGCCTGATCGGCCCTTTGGCCAAAGAGCGTCGGTTCGAACGAGTATTCGGTGGAAGCTGGCGCGAGTATCGCCACACGACACCGTACTGGGTTCCAAGAGTGCTGCGGCGTGGCAGCTGACTCTGCCTCCTCCGAAAGACGTTGCAGCTGGGTCGCCGTCGTCCACTGGAGCCGGCGGGACTATCTGTCCACTTCAATCATTTGAAACTGACAACACGTGCTAATCGAGTTCGTTGTTTGGAGACATGGATGATCCGGAGTTCTTTGGCGGTCTTCTTGCTTGCTACAGGTATACTTTTTCCGCAGCAGTCGTGGTCCGAAACGCGCACTTTTGTAAAAGATGAGCCCCGCTATGTTTGCGTGAAAAAATGGGGCCTGCGGCGCAATGAGGGATTCTGTGGGCTGGCTAGACGGACGTCTGCCGATATGGTCGCAGTCCGAATCCTAAGAAAGAACAGGACGGTTTGGCGGACGCGCGGAAATCGCTGCAGCGCTGGCCACAATCTCAAGGATCTTGCGCTCGGGATTACGATTAT
This sequence comes from Pseudomonadota bacterium, assembly GCA_039039985.1. Taxonomy (GTDB): domain Bacteria; phylum Pseudomonadota; class Alphaproteobacteria; order Rhizobiales; family Hyphomicrobiaceae; genus JBCBWG01. The sequence goes on from JBCCOV010000077.1 coordinate 3,459, forward strand.
AATACCTGCAGACTGCCTCTAGAAATCAAGGCATTCCGCATCTACTTGGCAATTGCTCGAGGCGCTGATATGCGAAGCTTGGGGCCGCCATACCAAATACCATCATACGATCTCCGCTCGCTGGGATTTTTGAGCCGCGACCAATTCTCGATGGCTTGCATCACACAACGAACACAACGCCGAACGTGCGAAGGCTTTCGTTCTACAGTGTGAACCGGTTGCGCACGACTTGCGGCACGCAGCGTTACGTTTGATCTTGATCGATTGGGCGGAGTGGAACCACGACGCCTTCGACATTGATATTATGTACTTGTCAGCAAAAGAGAAATCGCAACTGTCAGAGCCAACATTTCTATGACGTTCACTACAACAGTGCCCCGGTGCCAGCGGGCAAAGCGTTCGGCTGCCTGAGCGTCTCCAGCAACCATCGCATCGCGCGCTGCATTGATCGTCGGAATTGCGAAGAATCTGATAGCCAGCATCGCTGCGCCGCAGAGAGCAAAGATGGTGCTCTCCAAAGGCCGCACTGCAGCGAGGCCTGCCGCCAACGCCAACACGCCATTTGCCATGAAGTATTTTGGAAACACCGCTCGTAGGAGCCGGCCGCCGTCTTCTTCCGTGAGCACACGAAAGACGGTGGGTGCAATGAAGATCGAGAAGAACAACATCGCTCCGAGCGACGCAGCAGCGAACAAAACTGCGAGTTCGGGCATTTGCTATACGTCCTGATGGCGTTAGGGCGCGACCCACTGGCCCACCCAATTCATTCCTGACCATTTGAACGATGCGCGGCGGTGGCTGGATGACTTCAGTTCGAGCCAGTCGATGTCGTCAACCTCGACGTCGATGACGGCAAAATTCTCCGCGCCAAGATCCTGCGCCAAAGAGCCGAGACGTGATTCCTCCGGGGCATCAATTTCTGCGCCGGGCATCATGGCCTGCAGATATGTTTTGCGCGCCGCGTCGGGAAGTTGCGACCAAATGAGTTGTGAAGAGGGCATCACGATAAGTTCCGCTCGACCTGACATGCGGATTTGGAGGCAGCGCCTTCTGTCGTGAAAATGGAGAGCGGTTCGGCTGTCAGCAGAGAGTTGAGCAAACTTGCCGGAGCGCCGATCAGTGTGAAAAGTAATGACTCGCTTGTCGCACTGCACATCACGAAGGACGACTGTGCGCAGTTGGGGTGCTCCGTCGCTTGCAAGTGTGGCGACGTTCAACCACCTGAGTTCGGACTTACGGTCATGTTTGGCACGAACGAGCTGCGCCCAAACATCCGCAAGAACCTCATCAGTTGTCACTGGCTGATTCAATGGCCGCTCCCCATTTCCTGAGACAAGCTGTCGATATTGATTCAATAGCATCGCGGTGGACATCGCGTCGTCTTCGCCATCGTCGCCATGGAAGTAGGAGCTTAGAATCGTAAGCGTTTCAACGCTTTAAAATTCAAACTTGTTGAGTTGCGCCACTTATCTGCAAAGCGGCACGTGTTGTCCGAAGTCACTATTCGATGCCAAATCATTCAGTTCCGCATTGGCAGACATGCTATGGCACGAAATCTCTGTCGCTACATGTGCCGTGGATAGCGAGCTTGGTGCCGTCCGTTTGGCGTGAAGCTGCCTGGAACGACCTATGCACATCGGGGCAGGTCCAACACCCACTCAGTTCGACCCTTCTCCTCTATCCAAAATTCGTCAGACGATCCGAAACCTTTGCTGCGTAACGTTGCACAAGTGGCGAGAATTCGCGCATTTTTTGCTGTGGCATGCGATGGCGCGGGCCTGTCAGGCCGAGAGCGGCCAGGACCTCCTCCCCCTGACCAAACACCGGTGCCGCAACGCATCGTACGCCCGCAATGAACTCTTCGTTGTCATATGCGACACCTGCATTGAGGACCCTCTGCAATTCGTTCTCGAACCGTTTGCTCTGAACAATTGTTTTTTCGGTAAAGCTCTCGAACCGCAAGGTAGGCAATAGTGCCGAGCGCTTGCCTTCAGGAAGCCAGGCGGCAAGGACCTTACCCAGAGCCGTAGCGTGTACGGGCCTGTGAGCACCGACATCCTGCACCACCCGAACAGGGCCATCGGCATCGTGCGTCGCAATCAGCGTTACCCGACCATCGACCAAGGCTGCGATCGCGGCACTCTCTCCGGTTTCAATGCAGATCTCTTTCAATAGCGGTAGCGACAGCTCCGCAATGCGATTGGTGCTCATGGTCCTACCGGACAGTTGGAATGCCTTTTCACCCAGTTTGTAGGTCCGGCTGTCTGCGTCTTGCAGCAGGTAACCGAGCTCCGTCAGTGTCTGCATGATGTGATAGGTCGTGCTTCTTGGCAGGCCCAACTTACGTGCCGTTTCACTCAAGGCGGCAGGTTCATCACTCCTCCCGACGACTTCAAGAATCTGCAGACCGCGCTTCAGCGACGTGTGCGTGGTGCGTTTGGTTGGTTGATTCTGTTTCGGCTTATGTTCGATCATATGAAACACATTTCGCTTTAGATTCGATCTTGCAGAACAACCCCATGCTGTGTAGAGTTCCATCGACTATCAAAGAACTCGAAAATATTGAATTTTTTACGAATTGGCCGATGCGGTGAGATTCGACTCTATGAAACAAGACGTGGGAAGCATTCAGCTCTACTACGAGATACATGGAGACCAGGGGGATAACAAGCGGCCCTGGGTTGTCTTCAGTCATTCCCTGGCCTGCACGACTGACATGTGGCGCCCACAGACTGAGGCGTTTGCACAAACCCACCGTGTATTGTTGTTCGACACGCGCGGCCACGGACGCAGCGATGCCCCTCACGGTCCTTACACAATGGAAGCTTTGGGTCGGGACACGTTCGAGCTATTAAGTGCACTCGCCATAGATCGCGCGCACTTTGTCGGGCTCTCTATGGGTGGCATGATTGGTCAGGAACTGGCCCTCAAACACCCTGACCGCATTGCCAGCCTGACCATCGCAGACTCAACCAGCCGCTGGCCCTCTGACGCTATCGAACTTTTCGCAGGGCGCGCGCGCCAAGCCGCCGAGCAAGGCATGGACTCGCTGGTGGAGGCCACCCTCGGACGTTGGTTCACACCAGCATTTCATGAATCCAATCCTGAGGACGTTGCACGGATTGGTGACATGATCCGTAATACGCCGGTCGGCGGCTATGCGGGATGCAGCTATGCGATTCCGCGTATCAATTACACCCATCGCCTAAAAGAGATCTCGTGCCCAGTTCTCGTTCTCGTCGGGGCGGAGGACATCGGAACAGTTCCAGCCTTGTCGCGCGAGATTCATGAAAACTGCCCCGGGTCGGAACTTTTCGAAATCGACAACGCGTCTCACCTCTCGAACGTGGAGCAGCCAGAGGCATTCAATAAGGCACTTTTCAGTTTTCTCAAGCGACATCAGGGGCCGGCAGTGCTGGCCTAGAACCTCGCTTCAGAAAAAAACTGCGCAAAGGAGCGCGGGATTGTCTACTAAAAATCCTTGGGAGGATTAAATGAGGAAGTTGAGCCCATTAGTGGCTGCGTCCGCCATCATCCTTGGCACCGCTCAGTTCGCTGGCGAAGCGGTATCTGGCGAACAAGCAAAGACGTTGAAGCTCGGTCACTCGTTGTCAGGCGGAGACCACCCCTATCACCTGGGAGCTCTTAAGTTCAAAGAGATCCTAGAAGCCAAATCTGGCGGAAAAATCAAAGTTCAAATCTTCCCGAACTCGCAATTGGGCGGCGAGCGCGACATGGTCGAGGGCCTTAAAATTGGCACCGTTGATTTGGTCATCGCCGCAGCCACCCTCGGTGGCAGCATTGCCAACGACCGGAAGGTGTACCTGGTCGCAATGCCCTTCATCTTCAAAGACTACGACGCAGTTGATCGAGTTTTGGAAGGTGACATCGGTAAGGAAATGTCGAAAAACTGGCCGAAAACGGGGTTTCGCAACGTTGGGTACTTCATTGCCGGTTTTCATAATTTGGCCAATTCGAAGAAGCCGATTAGAACGCCTGCCGACTTCAAAGGCATGAAGATGCGTGCGATCCAATCCAAGGCCATGACCTTGCAGATCAACACGCTCGGCCCAAACGCTGTTCCGATGGCGTTCCCGGAAGTCTACACAGGAATTCAGCAGGGCGTGGTCGACGGGTTCGCGAACTCCCTGACCACCTTTTACCTGAAAAAATACTACGAGGTGGCCCCGTACATATCGGTCAGCCGTCACGGCGTAGGCATCTTGTCTCTCATGATGTCGGAAAAGACCTACCGCGGCTTTTCCGCAGAAGAGCGGAAAATGATCGACGAGGCCGGAATCCTAGCCGCCCGCTACCAGCGCGGCCTATATCGCGAAGGCGACAAGAAATACCTTGAAGCTTTGAAAAAGGTCGCCAAAGTCAACACAGATGTCGACAGGGAAGCCTTTAAGAAGCACACCGCTGCCTTCACCAAGAGGTTTGTCGAACTGATCGGTGAACCCGGTGCCGACGAGTTCGCCAAGCGCATGCTCGCTGAGGGTGCCAAATAATGGCAGCCGAACCGCGAACGCCCCGTATCATTCTGATGCTCGCGGTGATTGAGAGATTTGTGATCGGCGGCTTAATGGCTGCCATCACGTTTCTCACCCTGATCCAAGTGATCTGGCGTTATGGCCTCAATCAACCGCTGACCTGGAGCGAAGAAGTCGCACGCTACTGCTTTGTTTGGGTCACTCTTATTGGAGCCGCAACACTGCTGCGTCTAAAAGACAGCCACCCAGAGCTTGATTCCCTACGGAACCGGCTCGCACCGATCTTTCGTGCAGCCGTCGATGTCTTCAGCCGATTGACCATTGTTCTCTGCAGTCTCGCCATATCGATTGGCGGTTTTCGCATGATCCATCTTCATATTGATCAACTATCTCCATCTCTCGAAATTCCCATGTGGTGGATCTATCTCAGTATGGCCGTGCCGCCCTTGATTGGAATATTCTGGATTCTCTGGCGCGCAAAATTCGGACCCGTTGAGGATCAGCAATGAGTGCGCTCGTATTCCTTATTGTGTTTATTGGGTTGATAGCCGTTCGAGTTCCCATCTCCTTTGCTTTAGGCGTAGGAGGTTTGGCAATGGCGGCGGCAATTCCGGAACTAGATATGATGACGACGTTGACGTTATTCGCGCAGCGTGTCTTCGTTGGCATCGACGTATTCCTGCTTTTGGCCATCCCATTGTTTATTTTGGCAGGGGCGTTGATGGAGGAGGGTGGCGCGGCGAGTCGCCTAGTCGGGTTTGCTTCCGCCCTGGTTGGTCGGTTCCGCGGTGGGCTAGGATATGTCACCGTCTTAAGCACCATGTTCTTTTCTGGCATTTCCGGTTCGGCTTCGGCTGATACAGCGGCGGTCGGATCGGTCATGATCCCAGCCATGAAACGCAAGGGCTATCACGGACCGTTCTCGGCCGTCTTGACGGCGGGATCCGGAGCCCTTGGCCCCATTATTCCGCCCAGTGTCCTCTTGGTGATTTACGGTGCGATGGGGAACATGTCCGTCGCTGCATTGTTCTTGGGTGGTTTCATTCCCGGGATTATTATTGGAATATCGTTGATGGGTTTGGTATTTTACCAGTCCCGAAAGTATAACTATCCCCGCGAGGAGGCCGTCGGTCTAAGAGTCGTTTTTGACAGATTTTTGCAGGCTATTCTTGCACTAATAATTCCACTAATCATCCTCGGTGGCGTTTTTGGCGGGGTGTTTACCGCTACTGAATCTGCTGCGGTCGCGGTTGCGTATGCTATTTTTCTCGGAGTTTTTGTTTATAGAGAGTTGACCTGGTCTCAGTTGCCGAGAATATTCTACGCGACAGGCTTGCTAAGCGCCAAGGTAATGTTTCTCATTGCCGTGGCGACTTTCATTGGTTTTCTGTTCGCGCACCAAAGGGTGCCGCAGATGGCAACAGATTTTTTGTTAACTATTTCGAGAGAGCCGTGGGTTGTTTTGCTGCTAGTGAATATTCTGCTATTACTGATCGGCTGTATCCTGGAAGTTGCCGCAGCGCTGATCATCCTGGGACCAGTGCTGATCCCTGTCATGCAGACAATCGGAGTTGACCCGATTCACTTTGGCGTTGTGATGGTCGTTAATCTGGCAATTGGCACCGTTACACCTCCAGTGGGGAACTGTCTCTATATCGTGTCGGCAATCAGCAATGAGTCGATCATTCGCTGCAGTGTTGCGGTCGTTCCCGTGATCGCCGTCATGCTTGGAGCCTTGATGGTGATCACCTACATCCCGGAAACGGTACTCTTTGTGCCTCGCTTATTCGGCTACTAGAGCCAAAGACGTTGGCCCGACCAGCACTCGGTAATGGCACTCGCACGATGGTTGAAACGTGTTGAGATCCTTCATGTATTTGCAGGGTCTCAGATGAGAAGAACATCACTGATTTCTACCGGGTAACAGACGTCAATGAGTTATAGGATCAGCGAGGATGCCCAAGCTGTGGGCGAAACGACCGCTGCGTTTTTCCGCGATCCCCTTGAAGGCCACATCCGGTGCTCGCACGTCTCGTTGACGCGTTGCCGCCGCTTCAAGACCAAATCGGAAATCTTGGCCGTGAAACTGGGCCATACTGCCGGAGAAACCGGTGAATGTCCGTTAGTGAGGGCGCAGCTGACGTACGTCCAGGCGGCAATTGAGACGGATACAAAGAACGCAGCAAAGTCTGCAATCTCCACATGGCTGTCTCCAAGTGTGCTGCATCTGGACTTTCCGGGCGTCTCCCGCCCTCCGGTCGGGTCCAGCTGTCGTAAACCGAGCCTGCGCTAGCGCTAGTCTCGGCCCATCGGGCTTGCATCCGTGACGTAAATCTCAGGGGCTCATGCGAACCCCGAGAGACATTCGCACATGCGCTTCAAACCAGAGGACTACCTGCACCATTTGGAGAGCTATGACCTAACGCTGGAGGAGAAGACAGAGTTCCTCGAGGCGCTCTGGTTGATTGCGCAGTGCTTTGCCGATCAAGCGTTCGGCGTGGCCTCGGTTCCGCATTCAGCTGGATCAGAAACTCGCACCCCGCTCGGCTGCTTGATAGATTTGGATGCCAAAGAGCCGATTTCCGGAAAACCGGCGAACGATAACGGCAATGCGCAGAACAACAAAAATGTAGCCTAGCCATTGAAAATGATGAGATAATAAAAATCGAGAGAGTCATGAAATCATTGCAAAAACAATCTGTAGATATACGCAAAGCCGTCATTTATTGCCGCGTGTCTAGTGTGGCTCAGCTCAAAAAGGGCGATGGCCTCGCCTCGCAGGAGACGCGCTGCCGCGAGTACGCGCGCTATCACGGTTACGAGATCGTTGACGTCTTTCACGACAACAAGAGCGGCAGCTGGCCAAGCTCAAACGCGAGAAGCTCGAATTGGTCGAGAAACTGGAGACGCAGGGCGCTCCGGCCCGCAGCTTTGAGGAGCAGTTCGAACTCGCCTTCCGCTTCCTCCAAAACCCTAGGAAACTCTGGCCTTCCGGCCGATTGGACGACAAGAGACTGGTGCTGAAACGCACGTTTGCGAAGCGTCTCGCCTACTGCCGAAATCAAGGATTTCGAACCCCGAAAACCACCTTGCCGTTCAGGGCGTTGCAGCGGATCGAGAGCGGAGAAAGCGATATGGCGGAGAGGGAGTCCGCCTAGATCAGTTCATCACCGTTCGTTCATGTTCACGGGCATCCCAATTACTTCAATATAGACAACAGCCTAAGTCTATCCTTGTTCTTGCACGTTCGCGGCTGATCGTCCAAAGTCGCGTTCAGATGTGGGAACGAATGTGGGGACGATTGGCACTCACAGTACGGAAAGTCGAGACCGCAAAGCCGGGACGCTACACGGATGGCAAGGGGCTGATGCTTCTCGTCAAACCAAGCGGCGCGCGGTCCTGGGTTCTGCGGTATCAGCTTGATGGGCGCCGCCGCGATATGGGCCTCGGGCCGTACCCTGAGGTTACACTGGCGGCTGCCCGGGAGAAGGCGCTTCGGGCCAGACGACAACTGGTCGATGGAATTGATCCGCTGACCGTTGAGCCGGCGCGGGTGATGACGTTCCGCGCGGCCGCAGACGAGTTGATCGAAAGCAAACAGCCGGGCTGGCGCAATCCGAAGCACGCGAAGCAGTGGCCGTCGACTTTGAACAAGCACGTGTACCCAATGATCGGCGAGCTCTCAGTGGATGCGATCACGACGGAGCATGTCCTCTCGGTCTTGCGACCCATCTGGACGAAGAACACGGAAACTGCCAGCCGCGTGCGTCAACGCATCGAAGCAGTCATCGACTATGCGGCATCAAAGGGGATGCGTGACGGGCCAAACCCAGCGCGTTGGCGTGGTCACCTGCAGAACATCCTGCCCAAGCCGTCATCTGTCCGTGCTGTACGGCACCATCCGGCGATGGACTGGAGGGATCTACCAGAGTTCATGGTGGAACTTGCTGATCGGGACGGTGTGTCTGCCCGCGCGTTGTCATTTCTTATCCTGACTGCCGCGCGATCTGGTGAAGTGCGAGGCATGCGCTGGGGCGAGATCGACCGAAAAGCGAAAGTCTGGACCGTGCCGGCCGATCGAATGAAAGCCGGCAAGGAGCATCGCGTTCCGCTGTCGGACGAAGCGATTGCTGTGCTGGGAGCGGCTGATGAACGAGATCAACTCGTGTTTCCGACACCGAGTGACGCGAACCGGGCTCTGAGCGACATGGCGCTGACATCAGTGCTAAGAAAGATGGGGCAAACGGAAATCACCGTTCACGGCTTTCGCTCGACCTTCCGCGATTGGGCCGGGGAGACAACCTCGTTCCCTCGGGAGGTTATCGAAGCAGCGTTGGCGCATCGGTTGAAGGACAAGGCCGAGGCGGCCTATGCGCGTGGGGATCTTTTCAACAAGCGGTGCGAGTTGATGGAGGCGTGGAGCAGATTTGCGGAGGCCAACGCAAACGTAGACAGCTTCTAGCAATTTATACGCCCCATGTTCTTTCTATACTTGCTCCAAATTGGCTTATGAAATTCCTGAGGATTGACTATGTCGTAGCGCAGTTAAGTGGCGCGAGGCACTAGTCATGGCATTTGAGTTGCGCAAGCTCGTTCCGAAGGTGGATCATGCTGTGCTTGCCGACTTCGTTTCGAAGTATGGCGCGCCTGCGGATGTGCCGTGGTCCGGCGAAACCACGCAAATTGCGGCTACGATTCAATCAGCTCTTGACGCTCAGCCATGGGCCTGGTCAGCACTCACTTACTGTGAGTTGATTCCAGCGCACGGCGGTCGAGAATTGCTCAGGACTGCCGGTCACTACAATTCAAAGCTGATGAATGGTGTCGACAACCCCGAGTGGACTGACGAGACGTGCTCGATTTGGTTGGCGACGCATGATCCATCACTATTCGATCATATTGTTTCAGCCGCTCATGCCTTAAAGGGTCTTGGCACCAAATCCTGGGAAGCATTCACAGTCGATGGCCTGATCGATCTGGCAGTGGCGGTTGATGACGAAGAGCGCATGTCGCGATTCCGTGACGAAGCTCGGGAGTTCCTTCATCGTCAGACGCGTGTACCAGCATTCGGCAAACTTGTCGTTGACAGCTATCGCCACCGGACGTCGCGTTCGCACACGCACAGCCTTCACCCGTGGATCCAAGTCAACGTTTACGCGGAACTATCACCAGAAGCGCGGGAAGTCGTCACGTCCCCCAATACAGTGGGCGCGGTTCAGTTGCCGCGCACGTATCGCGCCTCTATTCTTTGCGAGCCTGAGAAGCGTACAATTGAAGTCGTGGCAAAGGGCGGGCAGCCTGTGCGCGATGGTCTCGTCGCCCTTTTCTGCAAGCACCTGCTGCCCCCCGATGTTTCCGCTCAAAAGCTCGTTAGTCGGTGTATAGATTTCTCTTTGTTCCGCAAGGAACCAGATTTCGAGCTTCACACGGACGACGGAGTGTCGTCGGTGGTCGTGGACGAAGTCCGTCTTCTTCCGCCGTCAGCCGAAGCTGGCCTTGTAACGATTGAGCGCAAGCGGAAGCACGGCAAACCGGCGAGCGTGTATCAGTCCGCCGAGGAATGGTTCGGGGGCCAGAGCCCGATTGGCCGTGCTGGATGGGAATTCGTCGGTGTTCGATTGCGGCTTACATTTAAAGCGGACGAGGTCACTCACAAACAACGGGTGAGAACGATTGAACTCCGGAGCCCGCGCGGCACGTCACTGCGAGAAAAGTCTGACGCAGACCACGCCGTCGCTGAAAAGCTGTTCCGACGTTGGGGCATATTCCTAGAGGAGGACGCCGGCGATGACGAGAGCGATTGAGTTGCTTTCGAACATGCTGACGTCGCGAAGTGTGAGACTGCGCGAATGCGCGTTCAAATCAAAAGAAGCAATTTTGGCGTTAAGAGCTGCCAAGGTCATTGTTTCATCGGGTCAGGTGGAAACTGTCTTCTGCCCTGAGTGCTCCAGCATTCATGATGTCGAGGTTTTGGGTCGACATACCGGTTGGATGTGCGAACAAGCAGGCTGGACTGTCGCGACACCTGAAGATATCTCCGCGATCGAAGTAAAGGCGGATCGTTTATGCGAACTGCTCGCCGATGCTATGGATGTTGAAAGGTCTTGGTCCAAGCCTCGGGGCAAACCCATCATTTGGTCGATTGGCAGGTTTGATTATCAAGGGCTCACTGCCGGCACCTATTTCATGGCCGACGCCTCGGATCTCGAAAACTTTAGCATTGCACGCAGCCTGCTGGCACAAGAGCCACGAACCGACGGCATGGCACTGCTTACGGCGGATCGATCTGACCTTAGCCAACTCAGGCTGCCGTATGCGGGCCGCATAGTGCCGATGCAGGAATGCGTGGAGATCACTGACAGCGGTAAACTCGAAATAGATCGGGAGTGGCTGGCTAGACGCGTTCTTCCAGAAGAACTTCTGCGTCGCAAGGGACCGGGTCGACCCAATAGCGCACAGAAGCTCGCGGAAGAACTGATCCCCACTCTGGATCGCAACGGAGAATTGAGGCCGTTGAGCCAAGGCAAGAGGCACGAAGCTTTACTGGCCGAGGCGAAGCGCAAGTACGGGGAAAAAACAACGCTTTCAAAGGAACCCTGCAACATTGCCTGGGCCAAATATGTCTCGGAGGACAATCAATCGTAGGTGGCAAGCAATATTGAATCGACTTCAAGTACCGATCCATTGACCCTTATTGCCCCCCGGAGCGACTCTGATGCAGAGCTGGGTAATTCTGATAACGCGGCCGAAGCAATACTGATCGCCACTCGGGTCTGCCGACGACGGACGACCGGGAGTCCCTGGCCGGCGTGGCGAAGACGGCTCGTGCCCCGGAGCAAGCATCAGCCGTCGAGCGGAGCTGACCGCAGCATTCTCCGGAAGCGGAAACCTCTGGGGGCGCGAAAAAGCCGGTCCGCCCTCGGCGGACTCGGGGCGCTGCGGTCCGGCCGCATCGGCGGTTCACAGGACGTAAGGATGTTAAGGGGTAGGATTTAACGTCCTCGCCAAACGGAAGCCGAAGCTGTTGCTGACGAAGTCTGGAGAGTACCTGTGGCGGTTTGCCGAGCGGAGGAGCTGAGGAGTGAGGTACCAGGAACCGCCGCGCATAACTCGGAACACGAATGTATCAGAATTTGTTCTCGGCGAACCGTCGCTGGGTGCCCCCTGATAGTCGTCAGCCCAAGTGTCCTCGCACCACTCCCAAACATTACCGTGCATGTCGTGAAGACCGAAGAGATTGGCGGGAAAGCTGCCGACTTCGACGGTCCGGTCAGCGCTGCCGAGGGAGACCTCCGAGAATTGGGCCTGCTGCCTGGTAATGGTGTCGCCGAAGCTGAAGGTCGTCTCAGTACCCGCGCGGCAGGCGTACTCCCATTCGGCTTCCGACAGCAGCCTATAGGTCTTGCCCGTCTGAAGCGACAGCCACGCGGCATATGTCCTAGCGTGGTGCCATGAGACGTTTATGACCGGCCGTCGACCGCGGCCCCAGCCTTCATCGCCGGGTCGATGCCGCTCGTGCTTCGCTCCGATCCCGAACAATCCGCCGCTTCGGCCGCCTGCGTCGACGTATGCATCCCACTCCTCGAACGTCACCGGATATCTGCCGATGAGCAGCGGGTAGCGGATCGTCATCTCGTGGCGCGGGCGCTCGTCGTCGTCGCCCTCTCCATCCCTCGCACCCATCCAGAATTTGCCCGGCGGCACCAGCACCATTTCCGGCGCGAATGGTGCGTCTTTCGGAGCCGTTTCGCCGGGGGCGAGTCGCACGGTCCGGTCGTTCGTGCCGTCCCCGATGACAACCCCAAAGCCACGATTGCGCAACGGCGCTTGGTTCACCTTCGCCACCGGGTCGGTGAACACGTTGCCTGTTGCCGTTACGGAAGGCCGGTCTGTCCTTGGAGCCGCCTTCGCGTCGAAAGCGATCCGACAGCTCAGAGGCTTTTCGACATCGGTTCCCGCGAAGTGTGCTACGGCGTGAAGGTCAAATTCTCCCCATGCGTTTGCCTTCAACTGGAAGGCGGACGCCCGGTCCGTTACTTCGCGCCGCGGGTCTCTGAACGTTCGATCGAGCATGTAGACGACCTTTGCAAGCCGAGCGAGATCACTATCCGCTCCTTCGACCCAGGCAAAGATGCGGTACAGATCCTTGCCCGCGTCGTTCGTCTTCCAGAACTCAGTGCGATACGACAGCTTTAGTTCGGTCGCCTCATCCATTTTTGCTTGCTCGTCTCGCAACCGTCGGATTTCGTATTTGGCCAGTGGGGCATGACGCCCCACTGGAAATTGCTCCAGATAGAATTCGAACTCAGCGATCTGGTCCGAGCCCTCGATCCGCACCCACAGCCGGTCGTCAGCATCTGGTCCGATGGGCGATGCTGCCCCGCCGGTTACCTCCTGCGCTGCTGACTGCATCAGCAGGATATCGCCTGCGCCTAAGGAGGCATAGTAGTGCGGAATTTGCCGCATGTGGGTGCGCGATCGCACAGTGTCCCGCACGCGATCGAACAGGCGACGCACATCGACATCTGGCGTTTCGAGATGATCCAGCAGTGCTTGCGCATAGGGGCTATTGGCGGACGCTACGTCATCTGCCAAGCCATCCAGCGCTGGAGCGCCGTGTCGCGCGGCATAGGCTACCAGCACATCGCCGATAGATGGCTCTATGTCCTTCATGCCCCCGGCTCGCAGGGCCGAACGTGTCTGATCGAGCCCCCGCATGCGGCCCGCGAATTCGTTGACCCGGCACGCGTCGAGAATGACAAGCGGCAACCGGACGGCAGCCTCGACGTCGCGCATAACTTCGGTCAGTGATACTGTCTCGGCCGCGACGCGCCGAACGTGTTCCAACTCACAGTCCTTCGGCAGCAGATAGTTCTCGCCGTTGATCTCCATCCCATGGCCTGCGAAGTAGACGGCGGCCATGTCGGCGCCGTCGGCTTTGATGCTGAAATCCGCAAAGACGCGACGCATCTCGATCAGGCCGAGGTCAGCATGCCAACCATTGCCACCGCCACCGTGGAGCGCGAACCCCAGGCGCGCGAACATGGCGGCGATCGCGGCTGCGTCGTTATGCGGATTGGAGAGCGGCCGACCGTGGTCGTACTTGCCATTCCCGATCACCAGCGCGACTCGCTTTTCCGAGCTGGCACGTTCAGCTTTATCACTGCCCTCCAACGCCGCAGCGCCTTCACTGTGAGTGCCACGCTCGTCCGCCATCAAGTTGCATCCAAGAATTGTCCCTCCGCGTTCGCCATTGTATGAGGACAGACAGGGATTGTCAGCCGTGCGCCACAGCGCCTCGCGGCCCAAAATGATACTGATTGAGAGCGGATATGACCGAAGACGAAATCAAGATGGCAGTAGCCGCCGAAATGGGTGGAGATGTTGCCGCGGCCATGGACCCTGCCAAAGAGCAGGAGCGCGCGTTTGGCCAAACCGAGGCCTTCATGGTCGCCAGTCTGATTGGCCAGGCCGTGCAGATCGCGATTTCGATATGGCAAACCCGTCAGGCCGCAGCGCAGCGTGTTGAGGCCATTGCTACAAATGACAAACTTCAAATCATTCATCCCGAGTTAGACCCTGAGAAGCGCGCCGAAGTGATTGCGCGGATCCTGGCCAAAATGGACCCAACTCAGTTTGGCGAAGACGCTCCGCAAACGCCGCTGACCCGGGCGCGGGCGACGCCGACGCTCACTGACGAAGAGAACGGTGCCCGCCTCGACATGATCCGCGGGCTTCTGGAAGCTGAGGATAGGAAGAACGTAGTCCGCTCGTTCGACATGGTCACAACGCGCGATTTCGGCGGCGGCGTCCCGCGCCTGATCCCATTCGCGGATCAATACTGGTGGATTTCGACGGTACCAATGAAATGGACCCCAGCCGCCGACGGCAGCGATGGCGCAAATGCGGTGCTGACCGAGGTGCCGGAAAACTTCGTTTGCGACATGGCGAGTGTGCCACGCTTCCTATGGACGCTCTATCCCAAGACTGGGCGCTACGGTCTTGCTGCGATCTATCACGATTGGCTTTGCTGGGATCAGGCCCGCACACGGCTGGAAGCCGACGATACGTTCTTCGCGATTATGAAGGACATGGACGTGAGCATGAAGGACCGCAACGCGATCTACTGGGGCGTGCGCATTTTCGGCGGCAGCTATTGGCGTGGAAACACCGCGGCCAAAGAGGCCGGCGAGAAGCGGGTCCTAAAGCGGCTGCCGACCGATCCACGGATCACTTGGGAGCAATGGAAAGCCGAGCCGGACGTATTTGTTTAATATTTGTTTCAGCCCTTGGGACGTGATGCGTGGCCGGACGGGGAACACATCAAGAAGGTGCGGACGCGCTAAGCGGGACCGACGGTACGGGCATGAAGTCCGACAACCGCCGTGTCGCACTCGTTATCGGCAATGGTGCTTATAGCCACGCAGCGGCGCTGGATAATCCGGTGCGCGATGCGCAAGCGATGGCAGGCGTACTCGGCCGCCTCGGCTTTGATGTTGTCACAGGGATTGACCTCGATCTGCGCAGGCTCGGTGATGTTCAAAGCGCCTTCGAGGACAGGTTGCGCAGCAAGCCAGATGTGGCACTTCTGTTCTACGCCGGACACGGCCTGCAAGTAGAGGGGCGCAACTACCTCCTCCCCATCGACGCCGAGATCACGGCTAAGTCCCACCTCGCAACCCGCGCGCTGTTGTTCAACGACGTGCTCGATGACATGGCGCGCGATGCGGCCGCTTCGCTGATCTTCCTCGATGCCTGCCGGGACAACCCATTCACGCGCAATCTGGCCCGTTCGATGGGCGACAGCGCGCGCTATGCCGGAGTGCGCGGCGGCCTTGCCCGCATCGAGAAAGTCGCAGGCACGTTTATCGCCTATGCGACTGCGCCTGATCAGGTTGCGTTTGACGGCAAGGGTGAGAACAGCCCGTTCACGTGTGCGCTGCTGCAACACATCGAGACGCCGGGCTTGTCTGTCGGCGACTTGATGATCGACGTGCGCAACAAGGTCCTCGCCGAGACCAACAACCGCCAGGAGCCATGGGATCAGTCGAGTCTACGTGCGCGGTTCTACTTCGTGCCGCCGGAACCTGAGCCGAACGAAGCGCCGCAGGTGGTTTCAGAAGCGGCAAGCGAATGGGCGGCGATCCAGGGCACGACAAGCCTTGCCGTATTGGCGACGTTTCAGGAGCGCCATTCAGATCCACCATGGTCGACCTATGCTGAGGCGCGCGCCAACGAACTACGTGCTGCGGATGCGGCCAGGCAGGCGGTAGAGGACGCGGAGCGTGAGGAAACCGAGCGCAGGCGAAAGGAGCAGGCCGAGCGCGATGCTGCAGCGTCGGCCCGACCTGCCAACACCCGCCCGGTCTCCAACGGCCCAGCCAAGCTGGAAGGCGGCCGCAAGACAAACTGGCCATTAATACTCGGCGGCATCACCGTCGTAGCGGTCGCCGTCGTCACAATCGGCGGCGCACTGATCTTCACTCGCCCTTGGGAAACGCAGTCCGTGCCGACCAGGCCGACGGCAACGGCACCACAGGTTCCGAAACCAGAGCACGTCGCGGCCATCGAGCAGCCACGGCCGACGACGTCCTGTGCCGGTATCCGCACCAACGTGGCCGGCAAGGGCGTCGCGTGCCTTGATCCGTCTGATCCGGCCAAACGAGAGTTCCGGGACTGCAGCGGCGGCTTCTGCGGCCCGACGATGGTCGCCCTGCCGACAGGCAGCTACAAGCGCGGTTCCCCTGACACGGAAGTGGGCCGCGACAGCGACGAAGGTCCGGTTCAAGAAGTGACCATTGGTTATCATTTCGCTGTCGGCAAGTTCGAGGTGACGTTCGACGAATGGGACGCATGCGTTGCCGACGCTGGCTGCAAGCACAGTCCCAGCGACAGTGGCTTCGGCCGGGGCAAGCGGCCCGTTATCATCGTCTCGTGGAACGACATCACGGGCGAGTATCTGCCGTGGCTCAACCGCAGGCTCGGGCTTAGCGGCTCGAGCGCCTACCGCCTGCTGACCGAAGCCGAGTGGGAGTATGCGGCGCGCGCCGGCACAACGGCGCCATTCTCATTCGGCGAGACGATCAGCACCGAGCAGGCAAACTATAATGGCAAGGACATCGACGGTAAGGGCAAGGGCACTTATCGGGGCAAAACCATTGAGGTGGGCAGCCTGAACGCACCCAACGCCTTCGGCCTTCACGACATGCATGGCAACGTCTGGGAGTGGATAGCAGACAACTGGCGCGACAATTATCTGGGTGCCCCCACCGATGGCTCCGTATGGTCCGGTGGCGATAAGTTGCGTCGTGTTGTTCGCGGCGGGTCCTGGTACGGCTATCCTCAGAGCCTCCGCTCGGCCAACCGCTTCAGGGACCAACCTGGCGACCGGAGCCTCGACATCGGTTTTCGAGTTGCCAGAACGCTTGAGCCCTAGATCTTTTCTCCATTACCTCTAACGAGTCCAGGGCGGAGCCCTGGTTAACGCAGAACCGGCTTGTAGCGGACGAGCGAAGCCGAGGAGGATTTATGTGCCCGGGCGGCATTCGTTTCCGTCAAAAGCCCGGGACCTGACCGCCCCCCTCGTCTTGTGGTTCGCGGCGGTTCCTGGAAAATCGATCCACAGGACCACCGCTCGGCGCTCCGCATCGGTTTCCTACCAGGCGCCCGTACCTACGATGTCGGCTTCCGATTGGCGAGGATGTTAAATCCTACCCCTTAGCATCGTTACGTCCTGTGCACGGACGCTGCTTGTTGTGCACAATCCAGGGAAGGGGTCCAGGGCGCAGCCCTGGTCGCTACGGAAGCGTTTTAGCGATCGGGTCAAGAGCGGAACGGTCACGTGTGAGGAATCTCACGC
>JBCCOV010000078.1:0-20726 GCA_039039985.1 Pseudomonadota bacterium
CCGGGCACAAGGCCCGGGGTGACCGTTTTGGGTGGCCAAAGATTGTGATTCCCGCTTACGCGTGTTGTTTATCGCTCACGGGCTGTTCCGACCTTCGGTCGGGCCCTGCGCTGGCCCGGCGCAACGCGCCGGGCCGCAGTCGCGGCCTGGAACCGTCCTACCAGGATAGCCCGCGCTCGAGCCGCGAGCCTGCGAGCGTGCGAACAGCGCAAATTTAAAGACTCTTCGCTCACGGGCTGTTCTGGCCTTCGGCCAGGCCCCATCGAGATGGCGTATACGCCATCTCGACATGTGAAATGCCCAACGCGGGAACACCCGCGTTGGGGTGGGGGCGCCGCAACGCGGCGGGCCGCGTTCGCGGCCTGGGAACCGTCCTCTCAGGATAGCCTGCGCTCGAGCTGCGAGCCTGCGAGCTTGCGAACAGCGCCATCAAAGACTCGCCGGCGAACAGCGCAGCAACAGAGATTCTTGCTCTGTCGAACCCTAACTAGCCTGGGCTGATCATGTTTTCGGGTCGCACGATGGCATCGAAGTCGTCTGCCGGGATGCCGTCGGCAATGGCCTCTTCCCGTAGCGTTGTCCCGTTCTTGTGCGCTGTTTTCGCGATCTTTGCCGCCCGATCGTAGCCGTACTTTTCCTTGAGCGGCGTCACCAGCATCAGTGAGTTCCGCAGGCCGGCGTCGATATTGTCGAGGCGCGGCTCGATGCCCACGACACAGTTCTCCGTGAACGACACCGCAGCATCTGCCAGCAACCGGACGGACTGGAGAAAGTTGTACGCCATCATCGGGTTGTAGACGTTCAACTCAAAGTGGCCCTGGCTGCCGGCGAACGAAATCGCAGCGTTGTTGCCGTGGATGTGGGCGCAGACCTGCGTCAGCGCCTCGCACTGGGTCGGGTTGACCTTGCCGGGCATGATCGAGGATCCCGGCTCGTTTTCCGGCAGTGCGAGTTCGCCCAATCCGGCACGTGGCCCGCTGCCCAGAAAGCGAATATCGTTCGCGATCTTGAAGCAGCTCATCGCGACCGTGGTAATAGCGCCGTGACTGAAGACCATGGCGTCATGAGCTGCCAGCGCCTCGAACTTGTTCGGTGCCGTCTTGAACGAGAGCTGCGTGATATGCGCGATCTTATCGGCGACGCGTTCTGCGAACCCGACGGGAGCGGACAGCCCAGTGCCGACAGCAGTGCCGCCTTGGGCGAGTTCCATCAGCATTGGGAGCGAGGCGTCGACACGTGCAATGCCGTTCTCAAGCTGTTTGGCGTAGCCGGAAAACTCCTGGCCGAGCGTCAGGGGGGTCGCGTCCTGCGTATGCGTGCGTCCGATCTTAATGATCTGCTTCCAGGCCTCGGCCTTGTCGTTCAAGGCGTTGTGGAGTTGCTGCAACGCCGGCAACAGCCGATGGTGGACTTCCTCCACGCAGGCAATGTGCATGGCCGTCGGAAACGTGTCGTTGGACGACTGGCTCATGTTGCAATGATCGTTCGGATGCACGGGAGACTTCGAGCCGATCGTGCCGCCGAGGATTTCAATCGCACGATTGGCAATCACCTCGTTGGCGTTCATGTTCGACTGCGTGCCTGAGCCGGTCTGCCAGACAACCAGCGGAAAATCCGCGTTCAACTTGCCTTCGATCACATCGTTGGCCGCTTGCACGATTGCGTTGCCAATCGCCGGGTCGAGCTTGCCAAGGTCCATGTTCACCTCAGCGGCAGCGCGTTTGACGATGCCAAGCGCCCGGACAACCGGCACGGGCTGTTTTTCCCAGCCGATCTTGAAGTTGCCGAGAGATCGCTGAGCCTGGGCGCCCCAATATCGGTCCGCAGGTACCTCAATTGGCCCAAAAGTGTCGGTTTCTGTTCGAGTGGCGGTCACGGCACGGTGCTCCTGTTCCATCTCACGAGGTTGTACAACGGTTGGCCGAACGCGCAACACGAAGGAGACAGGGTTGATCACAGGCCTTTTGGTTCTGGGCGTCCTCATCGCCCTGGCCGTCATTGCCTTGCTTGTCGTGGCCTGGATTGTCAGCCATACCGGCGGTCAAACGGTTGCGGTATCGTTTGATGACGAGGTGATTACCTGTCCGGGGTCGAATGGCAAGATCCAGCAGATGCGCTGGGATGATCTCGGCCGGGTTCTGGTCGAGACGACCGATGGCGGTCCTGCGGTGTGCGACGTGTTTTGGGTGTTGCTGCCGAATGACTATCCGGACCGCGCCGGTGTCGTGATCCCGTCAGATACTACCGGCATGTCCGACCTGCTCGATGCGTTGCAATCACGGCTGTCCGGCTTTGACAACGAAGCCGTCATCAAAGCCATGGGATCTACCGACAACCAGACATTCGAAATCTGGACGGCCGAAGCGCCGCCCGTCTGACAAGCGCCTGTTTCCGGGGGGGGGGCGTCGTCCAGCAAATGCGCGCGCTATTGCACGTTCGAAAACGACGTCGGCGCCAGGAACTGAGACGCGACATTCGCAACGATCGGCAGGTCTTTCTCGGTTGCAGCGCGCTTTTCGATCCACTCAGGATCCGACTGGAATGCGGACCACTTCTGTTCACGCTCGGCCATCGACTGCCACTTCAGCAGATAGATCAACTGATGGTTGGAGTCTCCGATAACGGTCGTGAAAAAGCCGGCTTGCTCGATCCCGTGCCGCTCCCAAATCTTCAGCGTTATGGTGTTGAACCGGTCGAGGAGAGCGGGCAGGCGCCCGGGACAGCAGTCATAGATTCTCAGCTCGTACAGCATGGTCGTTTCCGCCTTTGGATCTTGTCTCATCGTCACGCCAAGCTAGAGCGTTTCGGACGGGACTGGAACGCCGTTCTCGCGTGTTGTTTTCGCTCACGGCTGTTCTGGCCTTCGGTCGGGCCCGCCATCGAGATGGCGGATACGCCATCTCGACATGTGAAATGCCCAACGCTGGAACACTCGCGTTGGGATGGGGACGACGCAACGCGCCGGGCCGCGTTCGCGGCCTGGAACAGTGCTCTCAGGATTGCCAGCGCTCGAGCCGCGAGCCTGCGAACAGCGCAAACTAAGACGCGCTCAAGTAGCGAGCGCTTGTCGCGAGCGATAGCGCAACGAAAGACTCGCGTGCGGACAGCGCAATCAAAGACTCATCAAAGTTATTTCTTCCGAAACGAATCCAGATTGATGACGACACCTGCGGTATCGTCTCCATCGGAGTCGGGCGCATCGTCATCATCTTCGGTCGACGCATCTGCGGTGCTGTCGTGGACTGCTTCTTGCTCTGTGAGTGCCGCGTCGTCTGCGTCCTCGTCTGCCGCCACGTCGTCGGTGTCATTGGATGTCTCGTCATCCGCTACGGCGCGTAACGGCGGTGACACAGCAGCGATTGGATGAGACGGAACAGGCGCCAATGTTCCAACAGGCCCTTGCGGGGCGCCTGCAGGCGTCAAATCCGGCTGTGGCATATGGTCGGACGAGGTCGTCGCTTCGCCGCTCGCGAACTGGATCGCGTAACGTACGCTCGGATCGAAGAACACGCGGATGGCCTCAAACGGCACCACGAGACGCTCGGGGACGCCGTCAAACGTGAGTTTGACTTCAAACCGTTCGTCACTGACCGCGAGATCCCAGAACCGATGCTGGAGCACGATCGTCATCTCCTCGGGGTACTTACCGCGGAGCCGGTCCGACAGCACGGCACCGTCTGCCTTGGTATCGAAGGAAATGTAAAAGTGATGCTCGCCCGGCAGGCCATAAGCCTCGGCCTGGCGCAACACATCCCGAACGACCTGGCGCAGAGCCGTTTGCGTGAGCGCGTCATAGTCAATCGTGCCTGCGGCCGTCATTTCACTCTTCCGTCCGATCAGCCTGCTCGTCCAACGCCCTTAGGCACGTCTGTACGCCCGGTTCGCGCATAATGACCTGGCAGTCAATACAATGCTCGCGATCGAGCGGAATTCTATGGAGGGCTTCTGTTGCCCGGTGCCCCCCGAACCGCGCCTAACCATGCTAGCGGTTAGGACTTAGGTTGAGCCTTAAAGGGCTGCATTACGCAGCCATTGCGGGCTCAGCATAGTTGTTGTCATTGGCAACTATGAGATTGACCCGATAACGGTGGTATCATGCCGAGCAAAAGCGCGCTCTTTACACCCTCGTCGATCCTATTTCGCCCCCATCAACAGCCCACCGACAGCGTATCGCGCACATAAGGTTCGCGATCGATTTATGCTGTGGCGGGCTGTTGGTGGAGGCGCCGGGTACTGCCCCCGGGTCCGATGAGCTTATTCCAACGGCCGTTTATCGCCATAGCCGGACGAATCCGGCACCTCTAATATAGGGCGTTCAGAATGAACAATCAAAGAGTGACCGCTCTTGGTGTTACATGTACGCACAATGTTCCAGCGCTTGGCAGCCTGTTATCCGGTTTGAGTTCATTCCAACGGCGCCTTCAAAAGTCCCGCCCCTCGGTGGGAATATTCAGTACGCGGCCGCAATGCTTGCAGTGGACGGCGTCGGCGTCGTGACGCTGCAGGCCGCAATCCGGACAGGGAAAGCGGACCTGAGACGGGCGAAAGATCGTTTGCACCAGCCGCAGGAATAAGGCGACGCCGAAGATCATAATCAGAACGGAGAGGATCCGGCCGGACGTACCTTGCAGCGTGATATCGCCGAAACCGGTGGTCGTCAGCGTCGTCACGGTAAAGTACAGCGCATCGACATAGGTCTTGATGTTGGGGTTGGAGTTGACCTGCAACACGTAGACCAGCGCCGTCATGATAAACAGGAAGACACCCAGGTTGAGCGCGCTCTGGATCACCTCCTCGTTTCGTCGGAAGAACGCCCAGTCCCGCCGAAGGTCGCTCAAGACGCGATAGGATCTCAACAAGCGCAAAGCCCGGACGACGCGCAGGAACAGGAAGTTCGACAACAGCGTCGGCAGCAACAGGGTGACGATCACGACAATGTCGATCCACGTCATCACCTCTTTCAGCTGGGACAGCGGGTCATCGCTGATCCACAGGCGCGCGCCGAGGTCGGACGCGATCAGAACGGCAAGGATGCCATCGACCACGTAGATCCACGTCTGATCTTCGATCATCGACGTAGCGACAAAGAAGAGAATAGAGAGGATGTCGAATACGATCAGGCCGAATCGAAACAGACGTGCTCGATCCGTATGTCCGTTATAGAGGGCGCGAAGCGTCTCACGCATGGTCAGGGTCGTTCTCGGCTTCTACTGCTTGTTCGTGGTTCTCCGGTCACTACGGAGGCGAACAGGTCGGGACGGGGTCCGGCGCGAGGGCTCGCGGCGGGGGCGGGCTACGCGAATTGACGTTGTTTTTACCGCAACTTGGATTGGGATGGTATCGCCTTGGCGGTTAGCAGTGCTCTAGGCGATGCGGGGCAGGGGCTGGACTATGAGCGAGACGACCGATGCACCTCGCGACTCGGATCAGCCATTCCAGATCCGGTCACGTGACGTAAATTGGCCACGGGCTGTGATCGCCGTGGTGGCCGCTGGGGTGATCCTCGCCCTGTCGATCGCATTGGCGGCCGTAACGACTCTCGAAGTCGTGAGCCGGGTTCCGACGTTGAGCGAGGTCCAGGCCGAAGTCTTGATCATCACGCTCATGCAGGTCTTCAGTGTTGTACTCTGCGTGTTGGTGGTCAGTGCCCATAAACGTTGGCGCAGTGCGCTTTTGCTGAACATTCCGCAAGGGCAGCGACGATCTGTCATTCCCGGCATCGTAGCTGTCTCGGCTCTCATTCTTGGCGTTTGTACCGTCCTGGCGGTCGTTTTTCTGCCGGAAATGCTCAGGCGGGATATCTCGCCCTTCCTTCCGCTGATCGAATCGGACGTGTGGTGGGTGGCAGTCCTGGCGGTTGTCGTCGGCGCGCCGATCTCAGAGGAGATCCTCTTTCGAGGGTTCTTGGTGAGAGAACTCACACAAGCCCGGGTTGGATTTGGGTGGGCCGCCGGCATTGCGAACGTGATGTGGACAGCAGCGCACTTCAATTACTCGATCGTCGGGCTGAGCTTTGTGTTTCTTGCGGGTGTGCTGTTTTCCTGGGCGCTGTACCGCACCGGCAGCGTTTGGGTGACGATTGCCATGCATGCGCTCTACAACATTGTTGCACTGATCGTTATGGTCACCGTGTTCCGCTGATCCGTAACGGCGCGAATCGCGCTAACGGGAGGCTATGCAACAGTATCACGACCTCATGACCCGGATCCTCGAGGCCGGGATCCGCAAGGACGACCGCACGGGCACAGGCACCATAAGCGTGTTCGGGCATCAGATGCGCTTTGATCTGTCCGAGACGTTTCCCCTGGTTACGACCAAGAAGCTGCATATCCGGTCCATTGTCTACGAGCTGCTTTGGTTTTTACGGGGCGACACCAATGTCGGCTACCTGAAAGAGAACGGCGTTTCGATCTGGGACGAATGGGCCGATGCGCAAGGCGAACTGGGCCCCGTCTATGGCAAGCAATGGCGGAGTTGGGCAGCGCCGGACGGTCGGACGATCGACCAGATCGCGCAGGCGCTGGAACTGATCCGGACTCATCCGGACTCGCGCCGCATCATTGTTTCGGCTTGGAACCCGGCCGACCTGCCGGACATGGCATTGGCCCCGTGCCACTGCCTGTTCCAGTTCTACGTCGCCGACGGCCGGTTGTCGTGCCAGCTTTACCAGCGCTCAGCTGACGTTTTTCTCGGCGTTCCCTTCAATATTGCGAGTTACGCACTGCTCACGCGGATGATGGCGCATGTCACCGGGCTGAAACCGGGTGATTTCGTCCATACGTTCGGGGATGCCCATCTCTATCTCAATCACCTCGAACAGGCCCAGCTGCAGTTATCGCGAGAGCCGCGGCCGCTGCCGAAACTGACCCTGAATGCCGAGGTGCAAGATCTGTTCGCGTTCGACTATGACGATATCGGGCTGTCGGGATACGATCCGCATCCACATATCAAGGCACCGGTCGCGGTTTGATGGTGGATCGTGCGGATACGGCGGATGAGGGGAAGCGGCTGATGGTGTCTTTGGTCGTTGCTGCGGCTGAGAATGACGTAATCGGCGCGGCCGGTCGGCTGCCGTGGCGTATGCCGTCCGATCTCAAATTGTTTCGCCGTTTGACGATCGGCAAGCCGGTGATCATGGGTCGTAAGACGTTTGCCGCAATAGGCAAGCCGCTCGAAGGTCGCGTGAACATTGTCCTGTCGCGATCGGGCGGCGACTTTGGAGGCGATGTTGTCCATGCTCCTGATGTTGCAACAGCACTGGAAGCCGGCAAGACACATGCGCAGGCGCTTGGCGTCGATGAAATCATGATCATCGGCGGCAGCGAAATCTATACAGCACTGTTGCCGTATGCTGAGCAGATCTATCTGACCCGCATTCAGGCGCGGCCAGACGGCGACACCATGTTTCCCACTCCCACGCCCGAGGATTGGGTCCAGGTCTCAGAAACACCCGTAGAGACCACGGAGCGGGATGAACACGGCGCGGTCCTTATCGTATACCGGCGGCGACAACTGCATCCGGTGCAATAGGCTGGCGCAATAGAGCGCATCGCACGGCGGTTAGCCGCGTTAGCTCAAAGTTAATATGACTTCGCGACACATTCGACGCTTGAACGACGGCGCACCGCAACCACGTTAGGCGTGCCGGAGTATGCGAATTGCGTCGCGGGCTCGCGTGAGCTAGAAGCTGCGGATCGACGACACCCTTCCGCACGCGCGATACAGCCGTGACTATTGTGGCCGCCGGATGGAGTGGATCCACCGATAAGCGATAATGCTGAGGGCAGCAAAGGGCGATCTGAATGCCTTGGAACAACAATCAGAATAATGGCGGCTGGAAAAGCGGCAACGGTGGGCCATGGGGACAACCACCAGGTAGCGGCGGTCCGTGGGGACAGGGGCCTGGCGGCGGCAATCAGCAACAGCCGGACCTTGAGGAGTTTCTGAAGCGCGGGCAAGACCGGTTCAAGCAGGTTGCGGGCGGTGGATTGCCTGGCCCGCTGTTTATCCTGCTGCTGTTGATTGGTCTGTCCGTTCTGGCGTTCTTCGCCTTTACCTATCGCGTGAACCCGAACCAGCTCGGCATTGTTTTGCAATTCGGAAAGTATGACAGGCAGACAGGCGCTGGCCTGCACTTCCGTTTCCCGTACCCGATCGAGGAAGTTCTGCTGCCGGATGTCACGCGGCGCAACACCATCCAGATTGGCTTCCGCGGCACGCCTGGAACGTCGTTCAGCGGTCCGACCAGCAGCGACGTACCGGAAGAAAGCCTCATGCTGACGGGCGACGAGAATATCGTTGACGTCGACTTTGAGGTGCTTTGGCAGATCAATTCCCTCTACCGCGATCCGGAATCCGGTCAGACAGGTGCTGAAATGTATCTGTTCAACATCCAGCGACCAGAGCAGACGGTGAAGGAAGTGGCCGAAAGTGCCATGCGGGAGGTTGTCGGAAAGAGTAATCTTGAGACGCTGCTGACAGCCGGCCGCGAGCAGGTTGAGATCGCTGTGCAGGAGCTGATGCAGAAAACACTGGACTCCTATCGGGCCGGTATCCTGATCAATCAGGTCCAGCTGGCGAATGTTGCGGCACCTCAGAAGGTTATTGCGGCATTCCGTGATGTTCAGGCGGCACGAGCCGACCGGGAACGCCTGCAGAACGAAGCGCGGGCTTATGCGAACCGTGTCGTACCCGAGGCGCGGGGGCAGGCCGAGCGGATCTTACAGGCGGCGCAAGCCTACAAAGGGCAGGCCGTCGCAGAAGCGGAGGGTCAGGCGGCCCGGTTCTCCAAGGTGTACGAGGAGTATCGTAAGGCGCCCGATGTGACCCGACAGCGCCTGTTCCTCGAAACGATGGAGCGGATATTCCGCGGCACGGATAAGATCATCATCGACAACAACAACAACGGCAACAACGGCGGCGTCGTGCCCTATCTGCCGCTCAACGAATTGACCCGACCGAGATCGCCATCGGCCTCAGCAAACTCGGCGACTGGCAACAGCTCGGCGACGAGGGGAGACCTGCAATGATGCGTTTCGTGTTGGCCGTCTTTGTCATCTTGATCGGTCTGGGCGCCGTCGGTCTCTACATGTCGGCCTTCATTGTCCGGCAGACCAACCAAGCCATCCAGTTGCGGTTTGGTGAGCCGAAGGCCGTGATCAATGAGCCCGGCCTGAATTGGCGGATCCCGCTGATCGACGAGGTTGCGTACTTCGACAAGCGCATTCTTGATCTAGATTTGGAACCGAAGGCCGTCTATTCGGCCGGCCAGAAGCAGGTGATCGTGGATGCGTTCGCCCGTTTTCGGATCACCGATCCGCTTGAGTTCTACAAGACGGTTCGAACGGAAATCAGAGCGCGTGCCCGTCTCGGTACGTTCCTTGAGGCCGGTTTGCGGCGTGTCCTTGGTGCCGCCACGCTCGAAGATCTGGTGCGCGACAAGCGTGAAGAGCTGATGGCGGAGATCAGCCGGATCGTAAACGAGCAGGGCAAGGAACTCGGTGTGGTCGTGATCGACGTGCGCATCAAGCGGGCCGACCTTCCTGAAGCGAACTCTGCCGCCATCTACCGGCGGATGGAGACGGAGCGCCAACGCGAGGCTGCGGCATTCCGCGCCGAAGGTGCTGCCGAGGCGAACCGCATTCGTGCGACCGCTGATCGCGAGGCCACCATTATTCGAGCCGAGGCGGAGAAGAAGTCACAGCAAATGCGTGGTGAGGCCGATGCCGAGCGCAACCGCATCTTCGCCGAGGCCTTCGGCAAGGACCCGCAGTTCTTTGCGTTCTATCGATCGATGCAGGCTTACGAAAAAGGTCTGACGTCGGGCGATACCCGACTTGTGATCTCGCCGAATTCGGAGTTTTTCCGGTATTTCGGCAACATCAGCGGGCAACCGCCAGCCGCAAACGGATCTCGACAGCCGAACTCAAACTAAGGTGAGGTGCAGATCAGCGTGACAGATCTGCTCGTTGCCGTCGGTTTGGTCTTTGTTTTGGAAGGTCTGATCTGGGCGCTGTTTCCCGGTGCCGGCCGCGCCATGCTGGCCGCGGCCGCCGGCGCGCCGGAAGGCCAGTTGCGAATTTTGGGGACATTGGCAGTCGCGGTCGGTGTCGGGATTGTCTGGTTTGTGCGTGGTTCACCCTGATCGCGGCACTTTGATCGAGGTTTGGTCGGTTCCATGAATTGACGCGCGTACAGTGTAACGCGCACATTGGTGTTTAGCCTGCGTTCGTGGGAATCTCCCTGAACGCGATTCGAAGCGCGGCGCCATGCGTCGGCGTGATGTCAGGGCAGAGCAACTTTTGAGATGGCTTGAGTTCAAGTGGCCACCGGGAGAAGCGTCATGCGTGAAATGGTGCGGTCCATCAATGCGATGACCTCAACGGAACTAACGACAATCGTCTTCAGTGCGTGGCTTGCAGCCTGCGCACTTGTGATCACGACGACGCATGCTGCTGCCGAGGGTCCCCGTTCGGTCGCACCGCTGGTCAAGCAACTGGCGCCTGCCGTCGTCAATATCTCGACAAGTCAACGCATCAAAGGCACGCGCGGACGGCCGCTGCCGAGTGTGCCGAAAGGGTCCCCGTTCGAGGAACTGTTCGATGACTTCTTCAAGAAGAAGGACAACGGAACGGAACGCCGGAAAGTTGCGTCACTTGGATCGGGCTTCGTTATCGACGGTGTCGAGGGCCTGGTCGTCACCAACAATCACGTGATTGACGGCGCGGATGAGATCGAAATCAACTTTTCCGACGGCCGTAAGCTGAAGGTCGAAAAGGTCCTCGGGGTCGATAAGAAGACCGATCTGGCGCTATTGAAGGTGAACCCGGATCGCCCGCTGCCGTCTGTCGACTTCGGGTCGTCGGAGCGTCTTGAAGTCGGCGACTGGGTGCTCGCGATCGGCAACCCGTTCGGTCTTGGTGGGTCTGTCTCTATGGGCATCATTTCGGCCAAGCAGCGCGACATCAAGACCGGTCCCTATGACGACTATCTGCAGACGGATGCCGCCATCAACAAGGGCAATTCCGGTGGCCCCCTGTTCAACATGAACGGTAACGTCATCGGTGTGAACACGGCGATCATTTCGCCGACCGGTGGCTCGATCGGGATCGGCTTCGCAGTCCCCGCCAGCGTTGCACGGGTAGTGATCGACCAACTCCGCAAGTACGGCGAAACGCGGCGCGGCTGGCTCGGCGTGCGCGTCCAATCAGTGCCTGAGGATCTGGCGACGTCCTCGAACCTCAAGGCCAATACGGGCGCATTGGTTGCCAGTGTGGTGTCGGGCGGGCCGGCTGAAGCCGGCGGGCTGAAGCCTGGAGATATCATCGTTTCGTTCGACGGCAAGGCAATCGAGAAAGTGCGCATGTTGCTGCGGTTCGTGGCGCAAACGGACGAAGGCCGGCGCGCGCCTGTGACCGTAATTCGTAACGGGCAGCGGATGGATTTGAACGTTACAGTCGGGCGGCTTAACGAGGACCCTGAAGCAGCGAAGAAGGCCGTGCCGCCGAAACGTTCTGAAGTCCCGGGGGATGGCAACAACCTCGCCTCAGGTCCTGTTGCCGGTATGGAGCTGACGACTCTGACCGATGAGCTGATTGCACGTTTCAAGCTGAAGTCTGGACAGTCCGGCTTGGTCGTTACGCGCGTGCTGCCTGATAGCCCGGCGGCGCGGCGTGGCGTGACACCTGGCGACCGCCTGGTTCAGGCCGACGGACGCCAGATAACAAGCCGTGCTGACCTCACCCAGGCAAT
Source organism: Pseudomonadota bacterium (assembly GCA_039039985.1). GTDB lineage: Bacteria > Pseudomonadota > Alphaproteobacteria > Rhizobiales > Hyphomicrobiaceae > JBCBWG01. The sequence continues at coordinate 11,752 of JBCCOV010000078.1, forward strand.
GAAGCTGGCGCGTGAGGCTCAGCGGCGCAACCTCCGGCTGGTGATCGAATTGCCGGAGGGTCGTAAGCGCATCCTCGCGGTCCGCGTGAATTAGCGCCCCATCTGTTGGGCCGGACGATCTACAATACGGGAATCGATCCGGCACCCGTGGCCGTAACGCAAGTTCCAACCCGTGCTTGATCTGACGAGCATAGGCACCTAAACGCGTCTGGCGTGGGTTCCACACCAATGGTCGCAGACCAACGTGTGGCAACCGAAGACCAGGGGGTGGCGGTGACTTATCTCAAGCACGTGTTTGAGGAATTCTATAATTCTCTCGTGCCGATCCATCGAGATGGGCACAAGTTCATCGCCGTGGCGCTGGCGATTGCGTTCCTTGGTTTTCTTATCTGGTCTCCCATTGGTTGGGTGTTCACAATCCTCACGGCAGCCGCCGCCTATTTCTTTCGCGATCCAGAGCGCGTATCGCCACTTCGAGATGGTCTCGTCGTCTCAGCTGCGGACGGCAAGATCACCGCCATCGAAAACATGCATCCGCCCCAGGCACTGGGGTTGGGCGACGACGAGCGAACACGGGTCACAGTATGCATTTCGCCATTCGACGTGCATGTGAACCGATCGCCAATCACAGGGCGTGTCGCGCGCGCGGTGTACATCCCGGGTGCGTTTTCCAGCAGTCGGCGTGCGGAGGCAGGCGAAGAGAATGAGCGACGGGGCCTGATCTTGACGACGCCGGACGGGGTTGAACTGGCTGTGGTCCAGATCGCCGGTCTCGTCTCGCGTCGGATTGTGAGTGTCGTCAGCGAGGGCGATTCCGTTGCGATCGGCCAACGGATCGGATTGATCCGGTTTGGCAGCCGTATCGACGTCTATTTGCCACCGGGCCATAGTGCGCTCGTTGCCGTCGGGCAGACCGCAATTGCCGGAGAAACGGTTCTTTGCGACTTGAAGTCGACCGAGGCCGTCCGGGAAACATTACGGAGTTGAGACGGCGCAACGGTCAGCCCGATTTGCGCCTCCTCCCCTGAGGCCTCACGTCTACCGTTTCATCAGCCGCTCGCGGAGCGACTTCAGAGCATCGGTTGAATCGGCACGGACCGGTTTTGGCTCTGCTTCGACGGGCTGCTTTTGAAGCAGACGACGTGTCTGGCCTACGGGGCCTTGTTCCGGCGATCGTGTGATGCGCGGGATTTCTGTGCCGGCAGCTTGTCTGGCAGTGCGTGGGCTTTGCGACAAATCCGACCCGCCGTTCGCCACGGTCCGCCGCACGGTCGCCGCCGTGCGCGCACCGCCATTTGCAGCGGCTGTAGCTTCTGGCCGATGTGCCGTGTCGTCGTGCATCGGCGCGGAACGGTCCGCCGTGCCGTGCGCTGGTGCGTGCGTACCATGGCTGACGGACTCCGGCTGGCCGTGTTGCGCATCGCCGGACGGCACATCCAGGCTGTTATGATCGACAATGGCACCGGCTGTCCGCCACCGCTCGACAATCCGCTCGAGAAAGTCCTCGTCACCAACCGACGTCTGCCACATCTCACTGAAGCGCGCGGTTGAGGAGCGTGGCAGGTTCTGTTTCTCAAGATCTTTGAACTTGAGACGGACCGGTAGCGCGACGCCGTCACCGAATGCAATCGCTTCGCGTTGGCCAAGTGCAGGCAGGAACTCGAGCAGCCCTTGCCCGGTATCGGACACGGCGGACTGCACAATCTGCTGGTCGCGATCGTTCGACATGCGCAGCGCGAACACCGTGTTGCACTGGGACAGGATGGTCGGGTCGATTTCCGCCGGCCGCTGCGTCACGATGCACAGTGACGCGCCGTACTTGCGGCCCTCTTTGGCGATTTTCGCGATCGCGCGCTTGCAGGGCTCGAAGCCAGACTGCGTGTTAGCCGGAACATATCGGTGCGCCTCTTCGCACACCAGTGTGACTGGGATCCGGCCCTCGCCCCACAGTGCAAAGTCGAAGGTCATGCGGCACAGAACCGATACGACGACGTTGACAATCTCCGTGGGCAGTCCCGTGAGCTCAAGAATGCTAATGGGACGATTGTTAACGGGAACGCGGAAGAAACGGCCCAGAATATCGGCCATGCTGTCGTAAACTGTTACGCTGCCGAACATAAACGCGTAGCGGGCGTCTTGCCCGACGGCTTCAATGCGGTTCTTAAGCTGACGGTACGGGTGCAGGTCCCGCTTGTTTTCCAGTTTGCCCATGCGCTCGTCGATCAGCGCAACGATGTCCGACATGCGGTAGGGAACCGGCGTATCAACCGTGAAGTTGTTTGCCGCCCCGTTGCCACGGCGCCGTGCAACAGCGTCTTTCGTTCCGCGCGGTGTCGTATACTGGCTCTTGGCAATCGGAATCAGCTCTTGAAGGATTTCGATTTCCGCTTTTCGGTTCTCCGGTGAGCCGACCAGAACTTCGACGATCTCTTCAAAGTTCAAGAGCCAATACGGCAGGTTCACGTTGCGCGGCGAGATGACTTCGCCCCAATCGCTGAACGCCGTCGCATACTCATTGTGCGGGTCGAGCAGAACAATGTGAGCGTTCGGATTCTCTTCCAGGATCGCCCGCAGGATCAGGGCGGTCGTGCAGGATTTACCGGTCCCAGTCGTGCCCAGGATCGCGAAGTGCTTGCCGAGGAGATCATCGACGCGAACCATCGCTGGAATCGAAGAGTCCTGGCGGATGTTGCCAACGCGGACAGCACCTTCAGGATTGCCGCAGAACGCTTCGTGCAATTCGTCCTTGCTCGCGACGCGCACGCGATCTCCGAGTGTCGGATATTGTGTCACCCCGCGATTAAAGGTCGTAATCTCACCGGTCTGCGAGAGCCAGAGTTCGCCAACCAGCGTGAGTTCCGCGATCCAGACTTCGGCATCACCTTCGCGTTGCGCGGGGACCGGGACGCTCAGCGCCGTAACGATTGCAAGAACCGTGGTGTGTTGTTGGCTGATCGCAAGCAATGTGCCCATTTCCGGACGCAGCGCATCGTCCGTGTTATCGAGCCGGAGCCTCTCGTCGAGCAACGCAATGGCTTTCGCGCCGGTAACAGACACGATCCGCCCAACGGAGTCATCGGCAGGCCAATTGTCAGCTGCAATTGGTCCGGCGAATTTGGCTTTGGCATCGTTGAGCATTGTCACGGAGCACCCTTTCCGAGGATGTGGTCGCGCGCTGCGGCAAGCGACACGCGCGATTTCGGCGGCAGCAGCACCGCAACCTCAGTCCCCACGTCCTTCTCACTGCGGATTGACAGCTCACCGCCGTGGAGTTCGATCAGGGCCTTTGCGATGGGTAGGCCGAGACCCGTCCCTTCGCGCCAGCGCGTGCGGCTACCGTCAACTTGTCCGAAGTCCGCCAGCGCAATTCGAATCTCATCGTCAGACATGCCGACGCCTGTGTCGCGAATGATGACGACCACACCGCCATCGCGGCGCCTCCGCGCCTCGACGCTGACCGAACCACCAGCCGGTGTAAATTTGATTGCGTTGTTCAACAGATTATTAAAGGCTTGGCGCAGTTTGTTCCAATCACCGCGAATATGATCAATTCCGCGATCGGCTTCGTAATTGACGCCAACGCCGGCATGTTCCGCATTAGGTTTTTGTTCGTCAATGACGCCATCAATCAATTCAATCGGCTGCAATTCTTGCGCCTCGATCGTATAGCGGCCACTCTGCAGTTTGGTGATGTCCAGGATATCATTGATGACGGAGAGCAGATGGCCCGCCGCATCATGAATGAGGCCCGCATACTGGACGATTTCATCGGCGCTCAGCTGCTTGTCGTCGTGTTCGCGCAAGAGCTTCGAAAACCCGAGCATTGTGTTGAGCGGCGTCCGCAGCTCATGGCTCATATTCGCGATAAACTCGGACTTTATGCGGTTCGCGATGTCGGTTTCGATGCGCGCTGCGTGTTCGGCCTGTCGCGCGTTGTTCCTGAGAACTGCGTCTCCAAGAAGTGACGCATAGTCCGTCAGCAGTGAACCGGACGTTGGCTTGCTCAGGGTGTTCAGCATAAGGACTACTACTCACGAGGAACGCTAGGGCATGCTAGTCTTGAGCATATAACCATTGGTTAAAGCGCGCGCTGCACGCCAGAAATGGCTTGTGACACAGATATTCGGAAAATTCGTTTAATGCTGAGCCATATGTTGCAGGGGCTCGAAATCAACCGGCGCAAAACGTGAAGGAATTCATAATTTCTGTCGCAACAGGCACGTTGCGTTTTGATCATCCAGATTGAGCTGGAGTAGATAACCGGTCGTATCTGAAGTCGCAGACGACACAATGCCGAACTCGGATGTTTCCGAGTTCGGCAGCGGCGTGGCTTCGGACCAGTAATGCAAGTTCGCCGTGAAGAGCGCGCAGCCCTTAGAACTTGACCCCTACACGTCCGGCCACAGTGTGCATCTCAAGCTCGACATCGTCATTGATGGTGGTGCGGCGCCGACCGAGCGCCTTATCGTGAGTCGTCGAGCCGAAGTCCATGTAGTTGTATTCAACGCCCAGGATAATCCTGCTCGTGAGCGCGTAATCGAAACCGGCTCCCAGCAGATAACCGTGGTGCCACTCCTCGTCGTCACCAGACCCTCTGATCCATCCCGAATCGTCGACGATTGAGGTCTCAACATTGGCCCCCGCGTAACCGGCTTTTGCGTAGATCTGCAGTCGGTCCCATGCGTATCCGAGGCGATATGCAACCGTCGCGTAGAAATCAATTTGGGTTTGGAAAACGTCATCCCCTCTCCGGAAGCCGCTCAGTTCTGACTCATCGAAGTCGACGTATCCGAAGGCAGCTTCGACACCATGAACAATCGAGCCCATTTGGCTCATAACGCCGACCGTACCGTTGACCACGATCCCGTCGAGATCGAAGGACACGACATCCCCGTTCTTTCTGTCAGATACGAGGCCCTTACGAAAAACCTGCTCCCAGTCAGACTCGGCCCAACCGGCGCCAACCGCGACGTGGGCATAATAGCCAGACCAGCTGAACCCAGGCGCATAGACGTCGTCCTTCATGCTCCCCTTGCCGTGGACGGTGTCACCAGCGCCTGCAGCGCCAGCTGCCATGAGCAAAAGCCCTGCGCTGACCCCGAGCGACGTTAGTGTTCGTTTCAACATATCTGCCCTCCGATCACGAAACGGTTTCACTAATGTGTAGTAGATATCGGCAACGTGCCCCGCCGATTGGTTCGGGTATCAAATGCTTCGATCATTTCCGCCAAGCAAATAATCCAGAAGATTTTCAACTAAAATGAGTAGAACGAATTAATAAGAAAAATAAAAATAAGATTATTTTTCAATATGTTATGAGGTTTAATTCGAGCCCTATGAGTTGGGCGGCGGTGTGGCTGATTTGTGTCGAATCAAAGAAATGAATTTTGCTCCAAGCGCACCTAATCTTTTCCCGTGCAGTTTCCAGTGATTTTCAGAATTAGTCGCTAATAGAGTATATTGTATAGGGATTGGAATTCATGCCGCCAGCCGGAGTTTTCTATTTCGCGTCAGGGTTGAACCGAGGCGAGGGTGTCGATTATCCTGTGGCAGCGCGGGCCACCAACTGCTGGTTGCAGACATTTGGTCAGGGTGGCCGAGAGAGGTTGGGATCAGCGGATGTCCGGCCGCTGCCCGCATGCCGCATCGCCGAGACAGACACCAGCGATCGCGGTCGTCATTGCCCAGTCAGTCGCTTCACTAGGTCAGTCGCTTCACCAAGTGAGACGCTGGGCGAGCTCCGGATCAGCGCCCAGGAGCCACGCAAGTCCGTGAATGGGGGCTTAAAGTCCGGCTGGCTTGCGCTGAATACCGATCTTACGGTCGAACCGGCCTGACATTTCAAACGGCCTGATGTTTGAACGGGGTTGCCAGAGCGAACGTGAAACGGGGTATCAGGTCTTAAGAGCCAACGGCCAGCGAATAAAGTCAGTTGGAGTGAAAGAAGTCATAAACCCGTTGGGCAATCTCGGCGGAGATGCCCTTTACGGCCAGCAAGTCTGAAACGCTTGCCCGCGACACGGACTTCGCAGATCCGAAATGGTTGAGCAGGGCACGCTTTCGCGTTGGCCCGATTCCCGGAATGTCATCGAGTGGGTTGGCGCTGATTGCCTTGGATCGCTTCGCCCGATGTGATCCGATCGCGAAGCGGTGCGCCTCGTCTCTGAGACGTTGCACAAAATAGAGGACCGGGTCGCGCGGCTCGAGCATAAGCGGCCGGTCTCGGCCTGGGATATGGAAATGTTCGCGGCCGGCATCCCGGTCCGGACCCTTTGCGATGCCGATCACCGGAATGTCCTCAAGGCCGAGTTCCACCAGCACCTCGCGGGCGACGTTGAGTTGGCCGAGACCACCGTCGATCAACACCAGATCAGGCGTGTCTGGAAACTCCTCATCGGCGTCGCGCGGGCGTGCCTCAGGAGCCTCTGGTGCCGTCGCTCCGACAAGACGTTTGAAACGACGCGTGAGCATTTCCCGCATCATGGCGTAATCGTCGCCTGGTGCCGCGTCCTCCTTCATATTGAACTTGCGATAGCTGCTCTTCATGAACCCGTCGATGCCGGCAACGATCATCGCACCGACAGCGTTGGTGCCTTGGATATGGCTGTTGTCATAGACCTCCACGCGGCGCGGCATCGCGGCAAGTGCCAGGCGCTCGCCAAGCGCTTCCAGCAACGCGCGTTGCGATGCGTTTTCCGATAGACGGCGGGCGAGGGCCTCACGTGCGTTCTGCAGTGCGTGATTGACGAGCGCGAGCTTGCTCCCGCGTTTGGGAACGGAGATCTCGACCTTACGATCCGCCTTCGTCGACAGGGCTTCGCGCAGCAGATCTCGTGCCGGTGTCTCGTTTGAGAGAAGTATGAGACGGGGCACCGGTTTGTCGTCGTAGAACTGCGCGACAAAGCTTTCGAGAACGTCGTCGACTGTTATGCTGCGGTCGGCCTTCGGGTAATAGGCGCGATTGCCCCAGTTCTGGCCCGAGCGGAAGAAGAACACCTGGATGCATGTTTGCCCGCCGTCCTGATGTGCGGCAAACACATCCGCTTCTTCGACACCATCGGTATTAATGGACTGGTCCGCCGTGACATGGGCCAGGGCCCACAGGCGGTTGCGGTAACCGGCGGCGCGTTCGTACTCGAGTTTGTCGGCCGCCTCCGCCATCAGGGCCTGGTAATAGGCGCGGACCGATTGGCTTTCGCCACGAAGAAAACGAACCGCCTGATCAACCAACCCCGCATAATCCTCGGTGCTGATCTCTCCGGTACATGGGCCGGCACAGCGCTTGATCTGGTAGAGCAGGCAAGGCCGCGTTCGGCTTTCGTAAACGCTGTCTGAGCATGTGCGCAGCAAGAATGCGCGCTGCAGCATCGTAATCGTGCGATTGACCGCGCCGGCTGACGCAAACGGGCCGAAATAGTCGCCCTTTCTGTTGCGTGCCCCACGGTGCTTCAAGATCTGCGGCGCAGCATGATCGCGCGCGATCAGGATGAATGGGAAGGACTTATCGTCCCGCATCAGCACGTTGAAGCGTGGGCGGAACCGCTTGATCAGGTTGGCTTCCAGCAGAAGCGCTTCGGCTTCCGTGCGAACCGTGACGAATTCCATCGATGCGGTGGCCGCAATCATGCCGGCAATTCGGTTGGTATGCCCGCCGAGACGCGCATAGTTTGAGACCCGAGCCCGCAAGGATCGCGCTTTGCCAACGTAGATCACGTCGCCGTCGACGTTCAGCATGCGGTAGACGCCCGGTGCAGCTGGAAGTGACTTCAGATAGCCGGCAATCACAGACGGTCCGGTCGGCGGCGTGCCGTCGGCCGGGCCTTTCGCTGCGTCGGCGTTGGCATCTGAGCTTGGCGCGGTCGCGTCTGTGGTATGGTCGGAGGTTGCGTCCATGTCACGTATGTAGGGCGTCGATCACATCTTCGTCGAGATGGCGCGAAAGTTATCCGCGCCGCGAAATTGCCATCCGTACGATAACATGTGTCGGGTTGGGTGGCCGGAGCCGAAGCCGATCATCGAAAGTACCGCGCTATGATGCGTCTCGTCTTGCTGATTTGCCTGTGCGCCGTTACGGCCATGGAGGCACGAAGCAGTCAGCCCGAACCAACGTTCCGCAACCGGACGGATCTGTTAGCCTGGATCAGTGCTTATCGCGAAGAACCGCGGCCCGATCATGTCGCAGGCGCAGTCCAGGCCATGTCCAAACTCGGCATATTCCGCGATTTGGACCGTGCAGCCGTCTTTATCGGCTTTGTGGCCGGCGTCGTCGGAGAAAACCAGCTCGATGCCGAACGCCTGATTGCCGAGATGTTCCCGCTTCGGCCGGAAGACCAGGTCGTGATCATTCGCGCAATCGCCGATTCCGGGCTTCCCAACTGGCGTGATCTGATGGCGCGCTTTGTTGAACGCATGCCCGCCCGAAAAATCCTCATCCGGAACTATCTCTACGGAAAGTCCAAGCCATTACAGGAGCTTCCGTTGGATAAGGGGCCGGAAGTTCTCGATGCGTGGTGGGGCGTCTACTTCGCAACCGGACGCTACGAGCCCATCCGGCGGTTGCTACCAGCGCTGAAGTGGTCAGATGAAGGTGACAATCTCGATCGCCTCACGATCGCCAGCATGGCGATGTGGACGCTGTCTGCGAATGCGTCTCGCGACAAACCCCTTCTCGATTTTCTCAGGGCCGAAGCCTATCGGCAGCCGGCCAAAGTGGCCGCGCCCCTCCGCGAGCTGGTGCTCGCGGCCGAAACGTTCGAGACGGCAAAGATCCGCAAGGCGCAAGTCGCCAAAATGGAAGAGCTGAAAAAGCGAGGACCTGCCAGTGGGCGCCAATGGGCGTGGTGGAGCCGTGCCGCCAGTACGGCGATCGCACTGGGTTGCGTTGTCGCGGGGGCAGCCGGACAGGCGCAGCTCGGGCTGCCGTGTTTGATTGGCGGCACCGTGTCCTCCGCAGCGGAGCGCATTCTGCGCGCGCC
>JBCCOV010000079.1:0-20670 GCA_039039985.1 Pseudomonadota bacterium
GTGATAGCTTAGGCGGGCCCGGAACCTTCGAGTTCAGTTAGAAGTATCCCGCAAAGGCGGCGGATGGCGACTATCAGCAGCTGGCCACGGACGCACCACGGAATGTGGAGTACCGGGTCAAGACGGACGTGCTGCCCAGTGGCGAAAAATGGTTTGACGGGTATGATCCCAGCACCGGCAATTTGCTCGATGGCAAGCGCTACGAAAACTGGCCAAAGGATGAATTGCAGTTTTCGATCGACAAGGTGCAAGACGACATTGTTGAAAGTGCAAAGGCTGCAGCCAGTGTCGGCCGAAACGTTGAGTTCCGGGTCAAGACCGAATACGGCGCAGCGAAGATGAAGGAGATTCTGGCGGCGTATAACGATACACTTTCTCGGTTAAACAGGCCAACAATAGAAAACGTCATTATACGAAAACATCCATGAGAAGATGGTTGCATGCTGTACGAAGAGATCAGGTTTGATATCGGCTGGGACGATCCGACGATCACTGGGCAGCAATTCCTGGATCGCACGCGCGGGTTCGTGACGTTGCTCGCCGAGCATCTGCCGCAGTTTCCGCATCAAGCCGTCTTCAACTGGCCCGAGGAGCGGATGGACGTCTTGGCGGCTGATCTCTCAGACTTTGATGACGTGGTGGTTGCGTGCTTGCGTGAAACGTCATTCTGCCGTGGACATCAGGAGTTCACCCGAGATGGCATCCCATATATGGAGTTCAAAGCATATCTAACATTCGGACCGGACCATAAGAGTTGGGTATTTAAACTCCGGCACGAGCTTTCCAATCAACTGGGCGGCAACGTCGTTTCACTCGACTTTGCACCCGGCTATCAAACAGAAGACTTGGTCATACCGCTTTTCTATCTCACATTGAACTATTGGCGTCCGGAGAACGGTGGCTGCGGCATGTTCTCAATGCTCCGAGAGCTTAACCCCGACCCGCTAACGGCTAAATTTAGGCCGATTATGGGTATGATTTTCGAAAAAGACCCCGCCTTCACGCAAGACCTGCCAGAGTTCGTCAAAGTAACGCCAATGGCCGGCGGATATGTTCTCCAGGTTCTCGACGACGCTCCGTTTGCCGACAGCCCCGAAGGTCGGGCAAAGATCAAGCAACTACACGCCATTCTCGGTGCACGCGGCTTATTGGATATTCCCAAATCCGAGTAATGCGCAGATTGCCGGCACACGGCTCTATTGTGTCATACAGAGATGAGTTGTACTGTTTTAAGAGAGCCCGTCGCACATATTTCGATATTTGATTTCCAAAATCGTCCAGCTTACCAAAACAGTTATTCTAACTACCAATTATATGGCCACAATAAAGTCATCCCTCAAGATGATTTTCTACCCTGCTGGGCAAGCCAAAACACCTACGCACACGCTCTTTGATATCGGACGACCCAAGGCGCCACCACCGCGCAGTCCGCTGCATTCAACAACTATCTGACGCACGCGCAGATCAAGGAGCTGGAAAAGGCCTACGCGGACTGCCGGAATGATCTGAACTGCGAGACCAAGGTCCTCGATCTTTACGCCGATCTGTCCCTGGCCAACCGCAAAGACCTGCAAGCCTGCGGCACGGATAACGCCTGTGTTGTCGGCCACTTGCGCAAGATCGCGACGGCCGCCGCTGCTGCAAACGATGTTTTCCAGACGCTGCACGACCAGTCGTATCTGAACCAACCGTCGGTCAACATGCTGGTCAAGTTGCAAGAGCTTGATCTGCGGACGGGCGTCGCTGCTTATCGCTACAATCTACACCTCGAGTCCGCCTGTCCCGGGCTCAACGCCGCATGCGTCCGTCTGCAAACCGCAGCAGACACCGACCGCAAGCTGATTGACGCCCTCACCGTTATCGGCGACGTCAAGGCGTTTGCCGATGCGATTAAGTCCGGTGATGCGCTCGGCATCGCTGCCGCGATTGTCGGCATTGCACCAGTCGTCGGCGACGCCCTTGGCACGGCGCTGAAAGCCGGTAAGCTCAAGGATCTCAGCCGCAGCGACTTCGACAACCTCCCCGAAGTCGCCGGCCTCGACAAGGCCACGCGTGACCGGGCCTATGTTGAATATGTTGTGCGGGGCGGGCAGACCGCCTCCGATGCCTTCTATAGTGCCCGCGCATGGCGGGAGAACTACGAGGCGTTCTATGGTGCTGGCAATGTCACGTCGACAACGGTTCCTCCGTATTCCATGCCGAATGTGCGGATGGCGAATAATCACGTGACGCTGTTGAGCGGGAGACGGATAGTTTTTGACAGCCGAGGTTTCCCGGTATTTGATGATGTTGCCAAATTTGATACTCGGCTTAGCGTCGAGACGTTTCGACAGGCGAGCTATCGAGAGCAGATGAAGATGGCGACACTTGATATTGCAGTGCGCTATCGAAACGGAGAGATTCCGAGTTCAGCTTTTTCTGAGGTTCAGTGGCAGGCAATAAACGCAGGCAATCAAAAGATCCCAGGCTATACGTGGCACCACCACCAAGACACTGGTAGAATGCAGTTGGTACCGACAGACATTCATAGTGCTGTCGGGCATACAGGGGCTGCGATACACCGGGGGAGATAACGATGCACCTTCGACTCACCGAAGAAGACCCAGAGGATATCGGTTTCGTTTATTCGGCATTGTTGTGCGGTGCTATCGACCAGTCTGAATTGTCAATGTGGGCTATCCGCGTCATAGATCAACACGTCGATTATCCTCTGTATCTCTTGGACTTGGTGGACCCACCTCTTAAGAAGAGTTTTGATGAGATTCTTGGCTTTGTTCCCCACGCGCCAGACCTAAGCATGGATGAAGTAACTGCCTTGCATGGCATTTCGGTCGAAAGATGCAAGGGGCTTAAATGGCCTATTCTATCTCCAGTTGCCCCTGACGAGGCTCTTGCTGCTCTAGCTCGGCATCCTGATATTAAGAAGCGTTTTAATCAGATGTTCCCCTTTCTCATCTGTAAGGACGAATAATGGTGCGCGAGTAATAGCTAGCAAGTGTTTGAGGGATGGGATCCACGAGCTTGAGCTCTTTGACATACGCTAAGCCAAATCGCCACGTCTCAGCGCGCCGCTCGGTTTGCAGCGCAACCTTGTCCATTCGGTCGTGCGTGCGTCGGTTGGCTCCGCGATCACTGGTGAGAACTTTGCCGACACGTTCAAGAACGTCGCCGTCAACGACGTCCTTTCGGCGACGCATGCCACGATCGGGGACCTGACCGACGGTACCGGCGCCAACGATCTGCCGGTCGCCAACCTGATCGCCCACGCCTTCGTCGGCGGCCTCGCGGCCGAAGCGACGGGCGGTGAATTCGCGGCCGGCGCCGCCTCCGGTCTCGCGTCAGCTACGGCCGCGCAGTCCGGCCTGTTCGACGGCTTGTCCGAACAACAGATCGCGGTCGTCAGCCAGCTCATCGGCGCCACCGCCGCCCTCGTCGCCAACGGCGATGCCGGCGATGTTTATCAAGGCGCCACCGCCGCCCAGTCGGCCGCGTTCAACAACTATCTCACGCATGCTCAGATAAGGAGCTGGAGAAGGCCTACGCGGACTGCCGGAATGATCTGAACTGCGAGACCAAGGTCCTCGGTCTGTTCGCCGATCTGTCCCTGGCCAACCGCAAAGACCTGCAAGCCTGCGGCACGGACAACGCCTGTGTTGCCGGCCATTTGCGCAAGCTTGCCAAGCTCAAGGCGCTACTGCGCAAGGCCAGAGCTCGAACCTTTGACGAGACTTCAGATCGTCTCTGCGGGCTGCTCGGCGCAATCACCTCAACTGAATGCGCCAACAACCTTTTCAGCGTTAAGCCAAAAGTGAAAACGCCAAAACAAGCAATGCACCTACGACCGCGTTTTTGCAATGTCCGACACCTTGCGCTTGTAGTTCTCGAACATGCCGCTGATGGTGGCTTTGACCTTTTCGCCGGCCTTGGCCGGTGTGCCGGCGTTGAACGGTGGGGCCGGGTCGTACTCTGCCAGCAGCTGCATGCCTTTCGCGTAAAATTCATCGCGGCGTTCAGCAACCATCGCCAGTCCGAAGTCAATACCAGCGGTAACGCCAGCTCCTGTCACCCGATTGCGGTCGATGACGTAACGCTCATCGACAGGTACCGCTCCGAATTCCGCGAGCTGATCGCGGACCACCCAATGCGACGTGGCTTTGTAGCCCTCGAGTAGACCTGCCTGCCCGAGGATAAGCGATCCTGTGCAGACACTTGTGACATACGTCGCACGAGAGCCCCGATCCTTGACGAAATCGATCGTCGCCTTGTCTTTCATCGCCTCAAGAGTTCCCCCGGATCCGCCTGGGACGACGATGAACGTGAGATCCTTTGGACAGTCCTCGAATGACGTATCTGCCATGATCGCCAGCGGCAGATCGCTCTGTACCTCTCCCGCTTGTCTCGCGACCATGTAGACGCGCGAACCCATGAGACCCGCCAGCATGTAGTGCGGGCCAACGACATCGAGGGCGGTGAAGCCCGGATAAAGCAGAAAGGCAATGGTTTCGTTTCCATGCCAATCCGGTGGCATCGACGACATGTCATGGGCCGCCCCAGGCGCCTGACCTGTCTCCGCTGACGCCTTGATCGACATGGACGCGGCAGTACCACCGGCGAGAAGAATGGCCAGGGCTTTGCGTCGGGAAAATGCCTCTTCATACATGACTGCCTCTTCATCAGCTGCGTGAGACCGGCTGTCGGCAGCACAGGCTGCCGACCATCGGTGAGTTTCACCATTTCAAGGCAAGCGTGCCGTAGGCGGCAAAGCCGGCGGGTTGATAGACGCGGCCATCGAAGTATGGATAGCTGTCGAAATAGTCGTTATCGGTCAGGTTTTTAAACGACAACGCGGCTTCGTATTGTTTGGTTTCGTATGAAACCGTCGCATCGACCGAATAGAACGCATCTGTTTTCAGAGCATTTGTGTCGGTGACAAATTTCTCGCTGGAGGCATAGATGCCAACGCCGACTTTCAAGCCCTTCAGCGTCGGATCCTGAAAAGCGTAGTTGACCCACAACCGTCCAGAATGATCGGGAACGCCAAACGGCGTATTGCCCACCTGAATGCCGGCTGTCTGAACAGCCGTCAGGAACTCAGCGTCCGTGTAGGCATAGCTTGCGAGAATCTTCCAGGCTGGGCCGAACTGCCACGTGACATCTGCCTCGAAGCCACGCGAGCGCTGTAGGCCGGCTGTATCCGTGGTGAAGTTTGCCAGGAAAACGGGAACGTTTTCGCGATTAATCTCGTAAACGGATAACGTGCCTGCAAACTGGTTGTTGAAATTGAACTTAATCCCGCCTTCGATTTGCTCCGTCCGTTCCGGCTCCGGCTCGTTCACGTAGACTGTAAAAGGTTGCGCACGCATGCCCTGGCTATAGCCGGCGAACAGTGAGACTGAGCGCGTGATATCGATGACTGCGCCAATGCGAGGTAGCACAGCCGTCTCCTCCAGCTCTGAGCGATCACCGGTTCCCGTGTCCGTATAGTCCTGCGTGATGTGCGCCAACCGCGCGCTTGCGGTGATGTGCAGACGATTCCAGAATTTGCCCTGCCACTGCGCCGTCAGACCAGCCGTCGTGCTGTCGACAAACAGGTCGTTCGGTCCGTCGTACGGATCCACCCAATCTGGGAAATTGGGATTGGTCAGGTCAGTTACTCCGACAAATACTGACTTCAGATATCCTTCATCCTCGACTTTGCTAAAATCGGCCCCGAATAGGATTGTGTTTGAGACGATACCGGCCTGGAACTTGCCGATCACGTGTCCGCTGACCGTTGCCTCGCGCTGCTGCTGAGCCAGTTCCGCGTTGAACAGGCCCCACGTTGATGGCGGGAAGTCGGGCGAATTGCTGAGTATGGCCTGGGCACTTTCCTCAAAGTCACTTTGCGACAACCGCCCTTTCAACTCGGCCGACCACGTGTCGTTGAATTTGTGTTTGAGCGTTGCTGTGATTGCATCATGATTAGAAAAACTGTCGGGTGCGTCACGCGGCCCAATGAAAAGGCTTGGGCGAAGGCGAAAGCTGCCGGCGACCGTGCCAACCGCAGGCAGACCCTGATACTCCTGCTGACTCCAACGGCTGAACCGCGCCTGTAAAAGCAGGCTTGTCGTATCGTTGTTGGTGAACAGTAGGCTAGGGTTCAGGTTGTAGCGTTCGCTTTCGTCAACATCGAAGACGCTGCTCTTGCTCGTATAATCGCCCGTGAACCGGAAGCGCACATTTTCAGTCACGGGCTGGTTGATATCGAAAAACGGCTGGAGATGGCGGAAACTGCCAAACTTGATGCCGACCTTTCCCGAGGCTTTCGCTTCCGGCTTTTTTGTTATGATGTTGATGACGCCGCCCACGGGCTCTCCGACACCGCCGCCGTAGAGAATCGCGGACGGCCCTTTGAGGACTTCGATGCGCTCGACATTCACAAGGCTGTTGAGGTCGCCAGCACCGTAAAGCACTGGAAAGCCGTCAACCCATGTCCGCGTGTAGAAGTCGCGGAAACCGCGCACGACCGTGTTTTCGGTCGCAGGCGTCGCGATATCAGGCTGCGGCTGGACACCGCTGACGTTACGCAAAACTTCGGCGACGTTATTCGCCCGCTGGTCTTGTATGACAAGGCCGGGAATGACGTTGATCGTTTGCGGTGTCTCTCGAATGGGTGTTTCGGTCTTGGTGGCTGTCGAGCCGGTAATCGCACGGTATCCATCGACTGGACCAGCGGGCGTCTCCGTCACGGGCCGGCCATCAATCACAGTCGGGGTTGCGTCGCCGGTGCCTCGCGCGTTTTCACCGCCGGTCACTATGATGCCAGGAAGCTGGGTGGGTTGTTGCGCAATAGCGGTCGTGGGTAAGCTGAACATGAGTGCGGCGCAGGCGCTAAGGCGAGCTGCGCCCGCGATGACTTCGCGGGGTGCGGTGGGTTTCATTTGGGAACTCGACTGAACAAACAAGGATAAGCCGCAGCTCATATGAGCGCGGCAACTGACTCCGTCGGCGTTCAGGCGAGAAAAGGCGGTGCACGGGCTCCGAGTGGCGGACCCGTCGCTGGCGCATCTGGGCGCAGAACAATGGGTAGCAGTCGCGCTAAAGGATCTCCAGCCTTTCGCAAAAGCTCAAAGCCACTGTCAGGACCGGGTATCGCCAATACGGCGGTTGCGGCGAACGAACATAAGTCATGTCCGCCGTGAGTCGGCTGATCGCCATCAGGATCAGCTGGCGCGTCGACGATTCGGCCGTCGGCGTCGACGTGAACCGTCCGTATCCCGTCGCTGGTGCAGATGACCATCGTGAGATAGCCGCGCCCGGCCGCGTCGGTGGCGATCGTCGGCATGAAGCCAGGCGCTACGAGCGCGCGGACAAAAACCGCACACGCAAGAACCCAGATCCCCCAACGCTGAACGGCCACGACGCACCTCTCTGATCTGAAGATTTGCAAAACCGAACAAATCGACAAGCACATAGTCTTCGAGGTTGCGGTCTCGGTGAACAGTGTGGCCGATCCATCGCAACAGACCGAAACGGAATGCAGCTCAACTTTGGCTTTGGGTCAATCGTGAGCGTCGCCGCACGTGCTGAGTCGTTCGCGTAACCCTTGCGCAGGAGACGTGATTGTCGTTCACAGCCGGTCCACTTGAGATGCGAACCTTCCCCAACTCAGGGCCGAGAGTTCGTTTTGGGAAGGGCCACTTTCCGTGGTCGCGACTCACGTCGCTGCTTTGTGAGCGACCGAAGTCAGATTCCAATTGTGCGCAAGTATGCAGCTGATCATCGGCAGCACGACTGAGGTTGCCAGCCGGACTCATCTCGGTAGTTGCCGTCTCAGTAGTAGCTATGTCCCCATCAAGTCTTGAGCTTGGTTGACGTCGATCGCTTGCTCATGACGATCGCTCTGGCAGCAACGCCGATGGTGTTCAACCGCCACACCTGGTCTGAGCCAAAAACGCGTTGTGGTTATAAGAACTTGACGACTGGCATTGAGGCAATTGAACGTGTCCGCGCTCAGGTTCAGACGGCCTAGACAAGTCGTCGAATAATAGGGAACGCGGTGCGGATCGACGATGTGTCGGCTGGTCCCAATCTGCGGCTGCCCCCGCAACTGTGAGCGGCGAGTTCGTTTTGCCATATGCCACTGGCGGACCCAATAGGGCGCCGGGAAGGTGCAAAGCGCGCGCACCAGCCGCAAGCCAGGAGACCTGCCTGAGTGTGGTCGTTCTTCCCTCGTGCGGTGGGCGCGTCGGATGCGGAGACGCTGTAGCGGCCGACTTGTAACCCTTGCGGGAGCACACAGGCATGCATCGCGTTTCGAGACTGGCAATCGCTTAGGCTGGCTGAGAGAATCGACAGGTCAAGACGGCGCGTTTCACCGCGTCGATACTGTCCTGATGATGTGCAGCGCCTGCGCGCTCCCGACTGTTCTGTCGGGAAGGTTGAGTACATGTATCGCGTTGAGGGACGAAGTCGTTTCGGCGTAGCTTTGGTCACCATGTTATTGGCGAGTGCCAGCAACCTGGCGGTGCCGGATGAAGCAGACGCGCAAGTCGCGCTGGAAGGCATCGTGATAGAGAGCGGAACTCTGAGCGGAGAGCGCGTTGACGCCACGACGCTCGGCAGTGCGACGACGGTCATCACTGGCGAGGAACTGGAGCGGCGTCAATTCCGTAACGTGGCCGAAGCGCTGCGGTCTGTCGCGGGGCTGGATGTCAGCAGGACGGGCGGAATCGGCGGGCTGACGAACATCCGAATTAGAGGCGGAGAAACGAAACACGTTCTGGTTCTGATCGATGGGGTCGAGGTCAATCTGGTCGATTTCGGGGCGTTCAATTTTAGCATACTGTCGGCTGAGGATGTCGAGAGAATAGAGATTATCCGAGGTCCACAAAGCGGACTTTATGGTGCGAATGCGTTATCCGGTGTTGTAAATATCATCACGCGCAAGGGCGCAGACAGGCCGACCGTGAAAGCATCTGCCGAGGGCGGTAGCCTGGATACGGGAAACTTCACGGCTGGGCTCGCCATAGGCAACGCAGAGACCGGCTACCTCAATGTTACGGGTGTGCGGAACAAGACGGACGGCTTCAATTTTTCACAAGCTGGTTTTGAGGATGACGCGTCTATTCGGGAGTCAGTTGTCGCGAAAGTCGGCGGTCGTATCAGCCCGTTTTTTCGCATCGATTTTATGGGACGTTATCAGTCCAACGACACCGACATAGACTCCGACACCGACTTCGACGGGCGTGTTGATGATCTTACCAATGGCGTCAATGTGCGCGAACAGGGACTTGGACGGGTTGATGCAACCATAGATCTCTTCAACGGGCGCTGGCAGCAGAAGTTCTCCGGTGACGTGTTTCAAGATACTTTTGACAATGAGACACCGGGCTTTTCTTCCACCAATGATACCGGACGGCAGCGCGCGATGTACCTTTCGACGTTTCGTTTTGGCGATGCTTCATCAACGGGATTGCGCCACGTCTTATCAGGCCTCATTGAGTTCGAGCGCGAGACCTTCCAGCAAACGTCGGATTTTGGTTTTGGACCATCAACCACACCAGAGCGGACGCGCACGCAAAAGGGTTACGCTTTAGAGTACAAAGGAAGCTATCTCAACCAGTTCTTCCTGACGGCCAACGTGCGCCATGATGACAGCAACCGGTTCGAGGACTTCACCAGCTACCGAGTTGCTGGCGCCTATAAACTGAACAGTACGGGCACCCGATTCCATGCCAGTGTCGGCACAGGACGGGTCAGCCCCAACTTCTTTCAGCAATTTGGCTTCACGTTGGACTTCGTCGGGAATCCGGACCTCGCTCCTGAGGAGAGCTTTGGTTGGGACGTGGGGATTGAGCAGGCGTTTTGGCAGAGGCGTGGTTCGATCGATATCACCTACTTCAATAACAACCTGACCAATGAGATTACAGGATTCGGAAACACGGTTGCCAATCAACCCGGAACAAGTGAACGACAAGGGATCGAACTGACGCTCGGATTGACTCCGATACCGGGCGTTTCGGTCGCCGCGACCTACACCTATCTCGATGCGACCGATCCGGATGGGAGAGTTGAAATCCGTCGGCCGAAGCACTCTGCAAGTCTGAATTTTGGATACCAATTTATGGAAGAGCGCGCGTCTCTCAATCTCGGCTTGGTCTACAATGGCGAAATGGAAGATGATGATTTCGGCTCTTTCCCCGCCGCTCGCGTGTTGTTGGACGAGTACACACTCGTGCGGTTTGCGGGAAGCTATCAACTCAACGAGAATCTGCAGCTATTCGGGCGGATTGAGAACCTTTTGGATGCGGACTATGAAGAAGTTTTTTCATACAGCTCGCAACCATTCACAGCTTACGTCGGAGCAAAGGTCAAGTTCTATCCGGATTTGCCATCGTTGACCGATGCGGCAAAGTAAACCCGACCAACGGCTGCATGTCGACGCACCAGCGCAGTGGGCATGCGGCATGTCAGCCGAAAACCGATCGCACCACCAGGTTCGGTAGCCAGAGCACAACGGCTGGGACCAGCAGACAGAACACCAGCACGCACCCGTCTGTGACAAGGTATGGGAACGAGCCTTTCATAACAGTCGTGACCGGCACACCAGTCGTGCCGCTGACGGCGAACAGGTTCAGGCCGACCGGCGGGATCACCGCGCCCATCTCGATACACAGCGCAAACAGGATCCCCAGATGAATCGGGTCGATGCCGAGTGTGACCGAGACCGGGTAGATCACGGGCACGACGAGAACCAGCACCGCCACGCCCGTCAGAAACATGGACAGTAAGAGTAGAACGACCATTAGAAGTGCCAGGAAACCGATCGGGCTCAGGCCCAATTCAGTGACCCATTGTGCGATGTCCTGCGGCCAGCCCTGGTTGGCCAGCAGGAACTGAAAGATGCCAACGCCACCCAGCACAAAGAACAGAATGGCTGTCAGGTTTACCGCGCGCTGCGTTGCATAGTAGGCCTCCTGGAAGAATCGACCGCGCAAAGCAAACGCACCGTATAAAAGAGCATAGGCACACGCCGCTGCGCCGGATTCCGTCGGCGTGAGCACGCCGCCGTACAGGCCTCCGAGGACGATCACAGGCATCATCAAGGCCGGCAATGCATCCACGAACGCAGCACCCAGTTCCCTTAGAGAGAACTTGTTCGCTGGGAGGGCTAGTATCGCTGCCATTGTCAAAACGATGATCGCATCGCTGATTGCCAGCATCAGCCCCGGCGTTACGCCGGCAAAGAAAAGCCTGACGATGGATT
This sequence comes from Pseudomonadota bacterium, assembly GCA_039039985.1. Lineage (GTDB taxonomy): Bacteria > Pseudomonadota > Alphaproteobacteria > Rhizobiales > Hyphomicrobiaceae > JBCBWG01. The sequence continues at coordinate 11,249 of JBCCOV010000079.1, forward strand.
GTTCCGTCAGAACGCCGTAGAGAATGAGCGTGATGCTCGGCGGAATGAGGATGGCGATGCCGCCACCTGTAGCAATCACGCCGGCCGCCATCCACTTCGGGTAGCCACGCTTGATCATCTCCGGATATGCCACGACGCCCATGGCGGCTGCCATGGCCGTGCTTGATCCGGAAATCGCACCGAACATGACCGCAGCGAGAATTGTGGCGTAGGCGAAACCGCCAGGGAGCCAACCGATCAAGGCGTCAGCGAACCGGAACAGCTTCTTGATGAGACCGGTTCGCTCCATCAGAAACCCGGCGTACACAAAGAACGGAATCGCCATCAATGTGTAGCTGTTCACGAAGCTGAAGAAAGATCGGAAGATGGCGTTCGCGCTTAAGAGCGGATCGTAGAGAATAAAAGCGACCGTGACACCGATGAGTGCGACGGCAATTGGGGCGCCGAGAGCCAGGAGCGTAAGTAACGCAGATCCGATGAAAGCCATGACTAGATGTCAATTCCTTCTTCCACCGGCGCCCACTCGAACACCTTCTTTCCAAACAGCGCGCGAATGTCTTGATAGAGCTGAAAGAACGATACAATTGCCATCATGACGAACGTCACGACGAGTGCGAGTTGGAACGGCCAGATTACGAGCACCATAGAGAGAGTCGTGCGTTCCATCATCATGGAGCGCTCGACCGTCGGGATACCCCAATAGGCCAGTGCCGAATACAATGCCAGCGACAGCGCTGTCAGCAGTGCGCGGATGAAAAGAACCAGCCTTTGCATCCCCATTTCTTCGAGCGAATCAACGACAAAGCTGACGCGGAGATGTGATCGGCGCGCTTGTGTTACAGCAAAGTACAGAAACACGGACGATACGATGCCGTACGTCACCGCATCTTGGCCCCAATCATAGACAACGCCGAAAACGTACCGGCGAAACACCTCGAGGATCGCTAGGCCGGTTCCAAGGAACATGGCCAAGATCGACAGATTACCGATGACATCGTCCAGTAGGAATCGAAACACCCGGTAGATCCGGTCGAAAACATAATCCATTCCGGACTCTCGCTTAGCCAGGTTGCGGTGCCGCAACAAGCGGTTGCATCGGTGAGGTGAAAAGACGGCCAGCCACGATAGGCTGGCCGTTTGAGGGAACTGATCGCGCTTACTTCTTACGGTACTTGGCGAAAAGCTTATTCATTTCACTGCAGTCTGTCTTCTCGAGATCACTCTCGCCGAGCGGGTTGCTGGCGACAGCAGCCTTTGCCTCGTTCGCAAATTTGTCGACCCACTCGTCAGCACCGGATGGCGTATTGGCCTTGATCCAGTCCTGCGTCGCGTTGCCCAGCTTTTTGGCAAGCGCTGACGTCTGATCCTGGCTCATGACGTAGATGCCGGGTTTCGTCGGATCTTTGGTTCCGAACTTGTCGAGGAGCATCTTGTCGTTGCAGTAGTTGGCCTTCTTGGCGAGCGGAAGCACCTCGTTCTGGATGATTTCCGTAATGATCTTCTGGTGCTCTGGCTTAACCTTAGCCCACCACTTGTTGGATGCGGCCAGATAGTAATAGTCGCCGACAATGCCGTTGACGCCAGCAACCGCGAAGAACGGCGCTTGCTCCTTAACGCGGTTCCAACCGCCAAGGCTGGTCAGAAGACCGTCGATCACACCCGTCTCGAGGGCCGGCGGAACGTCCCCGAATGCCATCGTCGTCGGGTTGGAGCCGAATGCGCTGAGCATGGCGTTTTCAGCCGGACCCATCGAGCGCATCTTCTTGTCCGCGAAATCGTCCGGGTTGATCAGGCGGCGGGCCTTCGCGCCAACGCCCATATAGAAAGACATGTGCGCGGTGCCGAACATCTTCACGTCATGGATGTCGTTAAAGCGCTTAACGAGCATCTCGTAGGTGGCGAACGTATCCAGCTTGTTTATGGCACCAGGTGTGGTCAACAGCATGGGACCGACCACAACGTTGGCATACGGATCGACCTGCGCGGTCTTGCCGAACTGCCCCCAGGCCATCTCCAGGTTGCCTTCCGTCATCGCCTCAATGGCTTCCGGGATTTTGTATAGCGACGAAGACACAAAGATCCGCACGCTGCTGCCCGGAATCTTGGCTTCAACACGTTCCTTGAAGCGCTCCATGGCGATTGCCGCTGGGTGCGGCAGGCCCGCAGTGTCGGAGGCGAGGCGGATCGTGACTGCGGCTTGCGCAGTCGAGACGATCATGGCGCCTGCCAGGACAACCGAACCGCCGAGAGTTGCAAGCCGCTTAGCAGTGCTTCGGCGCAACAACGACTTAGCGTTCGATAACATCTAGGCGTTCTCCTTCCAGTAACGTTGCAGTAAACACGTGTGCTCGAGGGTGGGCCGTTGCGCCAGCCGGCTGCGTGACCATCTTATGTCGAGCATGCATGGCAGACTTGCATCAACTGCCATGTGAAGACAAGCTTAGACGAGAGGATTCTTCTAAACACTGCAGGACAGCTGGGTTCCGAGACCCGCTTTGACGTCTGATGAGCCGATAGGGAATGATGCCGGGAGCTTTCCTTGTAACAGAACGGAAAAAGCGATGAATTTCAATCGTATAAAGGTGAAACCGGTCACCAGCCGGATTGGCGCCGAAATCGAAGGGGTCGACCTGTCCGGACCCATTGATAACGATACGTTCAACGAGATTCGGCAGGCCTTTCTGACATACTGCGTGATCTTCTTCCGTGATCAGAAACTGACGCATGCCAGCCAGACAGCATTCGCTCAGCGGTTCGGCGAGCTCCACATTCATCCGGCGATTCCTGGGCCGGAAGGTCATCCCGAGATCATGGCGATCCATACGGATGAGACCTCGAAGTACATCGCGGGCGAACGCTGGCACTCCGACGTGTCCTGCGACGAAGAGCCGCCGCTTGGCACACTCCTCTACTTGCACACGGTGCCTGAGGTCGGCGGCGATACGCTGTTCTCCAACATGTACGCTGCTTACGACGCGCTTTCGGACCGCATGAAAGACTACCTCCTGGGCCTGACCGCCCTGCACGATGGTGAGCCGCAGTATCGGGGGCGCTATGCCGACAAGGGGGTCGATGACGCTGGCAAGACTTATCCCCGATACAACCATCCGGTTGTGCGCACGCATCCCGACACGGGTCGCAAATGCCTGTTCGTCAATCCCATTTTTACGATGCGGATCAACGATGTCCCACGTGTCGAAAGCGATGCAATCTTGCGGATGCTGTTTGAGCACTGCGCCAATGAAGACTTCCAGGTGCGCTTCCGCTGGCGGCCTGACTCCGTCGCGTTCTGGGATAACCGCTGCGCTCAGCATCTGGCGATCTGGGATTATTATCCGCATGTACGCTCCGGTTTCCGGGTAACGATCAAGGGCGATCGCCCTTACTGACGCGACCGGTTTTCCGGTCGAGCTTCGGCTGGTCTGCGCGATCGGCCGCAGCTGCGGCCGCGACGTGTCGCGATACCTATTTGGAACGCGTTGTGGACATGAAACTGATCGCGGTCGTCTTAACATCGACGCTGCCGATTGCGGTCTTCAGGCCCGCATGCAGGTAGGACACCAAGCGCGGGATTGAGTAGGCGCCGACTTGCTCAAAGTACAAATTGCTCAAAGGACAAACGCTTGGACAGGAACACGTGCGAAAGCGGTCTCGGTTAGAGCAGCAATACCTCGACGTCGTCTGTGAGCCGGCCTTTCGCCAATGCATGCGGACAAGCATCTTGAGCTTTGCGAAGACCTGCTCGATCGGGTTGAGATCAGGCGACATTCTTCAGCTGTAGCGCATAGTCAATTTGCTTCGAAGCGGATTGTTTGGAATTTCTGCCCCCACCAGATGTTCTTTCGATGCGGCGCCATTTCGACGGTTCCGCTCTTTGACCGGCCACCTATGAGATCGCGCCGTTGGGCGGCCTGACGACGTCGGGTGATTTTCCGGTGTCGTTGACTCGAGAATGCTGAACTCAGAGACATCCGAGTTCAGTGCCGGAAGGAGATAGTTCGAGCTAAACCTGAAACGCTCTCGCTCGCTCAAGCGTCGGGAAGGTTGCCCGGACAGCCGCGTTGAGCAGTGCGGCCTTTATCTGTTGCCGCAGCAAAGCTCCCACTAATCACACATGGTCGGGAATAGAAGCATGCGCTGGTTTTCGTCCGCTAGGGAAATGCCGCCGGTATCGCCCGCGGTTGCTGAGGGCATCGCGCGGGAAGAATGGACCGGTCTCGCCTACATGTTCTGGGGGCGCCTCTTGGTGCTAGGTGTTCTGGCCACGTGGATCTCGTTTACCGTGCCGATCGACCGTTCCTTTCTCTATCTTGCAGCGATCGCAGCGTTCTTGGTGCTCGGAGCAGCCCCTTACTTGTTCGTGCGTTACATCACGGACCGTACGTTTGTCATCGCCGTCTTTCTGGCCCTCGACGCAGCGCTTCTTAGCTACATGGTGATCGTGCCGAATCCATTCGGCCTCGACGGATGGACACCACAACTCAACCTCCGGTCACCCGGCTTTCTCTACGTGGGTGTGTTCCTTGTCGCCATGGCATTGAGCTACAAGCCAATGCTCGTCGTCTGGGCCGGACTTTCGACAATTGTCGTTTGGGCCGCAGGCTATCTTTGGGTGATCAGTCTTCCTGACACGCGCCTCTTTAGTTCGCGCGAGGTCCTTGATCGCGGGCTTGGCATCGAAGCTGTCATCAACATCATTCTCGACCCGAATGCCGTAGGTCTTGCTCGTCTGTCCAATCAGATCGTGTTTCTTGTGCTGGTCACGATCATACTAACGCTGACTGTGTGGCGGTCGCGCAGGCTGGTGGCGCGGCAAGTCGCAGCGGAGGCGCAGCGCTCGGCCCTATCAAGATACTTCTCGCCCAACATCGTGCGCGAAGTATCTACCCGCGGGTTGGATCGACCCTCGGTTCAACCCGTCGCCGTGCTGTTTGCTGACATTGTCGGCTTTACGGCCATTTCGGAGCGTCTCGGGCCGAACGCGCTTGTCGATCTCTTGCGCGAGTTTCACGGGCGTATGGCCCGAACGGCGTTTGCGAATGACGGCACGGTCGACAAGTACATCGGTGACGCGATCATGGTGCACTTTGGCACGCCACAGCAACGTGATGATGATCCAGTTCGGGCGCTCGCGTGCGCTGCCGGAATGATCACGGCTGTCGAACAATGGAACCGAGAACGCACAATCAGAGCGGAACATCCCATCCGGGTCGGAATTGGTGTGCATTTTGGCGATGTGGTTGTCGGGAACATTGGTGATGCGCGGCGGCTTGAATACACCGTCCTGGGCGACACGGTGAATGTGGCTAGTCGCCTTGAGCATCTGACGCGCGAAATTGGAGCGTTGTTGGTGGTAAGTGATGACCTCATCCGAGCTATACGCAAACGGGGTAGCGAACCCAATGAGATCATGCCCGGTCTGCGGCTTGAACAGACCCGGACCGTGCGGGGTCGGAATGAGCCCGTCACAATCTGGAGTGCCGCAGCGATCGCGGCGGATTAGCCCATTAGCCGTGTTCGTATGGACTCATCTACTGCCGCAAGTGCGGGCCATGCCACATCTCACGTCGATGACATCGACAGAGCAGATCAGTGGCTGAGCACTTGGTCGAGGAACGCCTTGGCGCGCTCGTTGGTTGGCTTAGTGAAAAAGGTCTCGGGGTCGTTTTGCTCGATGATCTCACCAGCGTCCATGAAGACAACACGGTCTGCGACTTTGCGGGCGAAGCCCATTTCGTGGGTGACGCAGACCATGGTCATGCCGTCTTCGGCCAGCCGCACCATGACATCCAAAACCTCGCTGATCATTTCGGGGTCAAGTGCAGACGTCGGTTCATCGAACAGCAGAATATCCGGTTTCATACAGAGCGCGCGTGCAATGGCGACGCGCTGTTGTTGACCGCCCGACAATTGCCCGGGTGACTTATGCGCTTGGTCTGCGATTTGGACTTTCTCGAGGTAAACCATCGCAAGGTCCTCTGCCTCAGACTGCGTCGCCAATTTGGTTCGGACCGGCGCCAGCGTGCAGTTCTGCAGGATGGTCATGTTTGGAAACAGATTGAAGTGCTGAAAGACCATCCCCACCCGGCGCCGCATCATCTCAATGTTCGGGGCATCCGCATTGATTTCTTCGCCGTCGATTTCGATCGAACCCGATTGATGCTCCTCAAGCTGATTGATCGTTCGGATCATTGTCGACTTGCCTGATCCTGACGGGCCGCAAACAACGATCTTTTCACGTTTGGCGACGCTAAGGTTGATATCCTTCAGCGCATGATACGCTTCATAGAATTTGTTCACGTCGCGCATTGCAATCGCCGGTGTGATGGTCATTTGGATGCCCTTCCGATCTCGCCGCGGACGCGTTTTCTCGATCCCGTCGTCGGCAGCGCGCTCATTGCAACCGCCGTCATAAACATCTCTTGCCGCTAGCACGTGTAGTTCATGCCGATGCGACCGCCATCGACGTAAATGGTCTCACCGGTAATGTAGCTGGCTTTTTTGCTGGCGAGGAAGGCGACGACGTCACCAATCTCACGCGGCGTGCCGACGCGCTGCAACGGCGTTCGCGACATCACCATCTTCATCGCTTCGGGGTTTGCGTTGACGCCGGCCATCATCTCCGTGTCAATGGATCCAGGCCCAACAGCGTTCACACGAATGTTGTGGGGTGCCAGGGCAAGCGCTGCTGCCTTCGTCAATTGCATGACGCCGCCCTTTGATGCGCAGTAGGCCGGAATGGCGGGGATCGCAACTTGCGCATTGATCGACGACATGTTGACGATAGCACCTGCAATCTTATGTGCCACCATCATGTTGGCCGCGCGCTGGGTTGCCAAAAACAGTCCGCGAAGATTGATCCCGATAACCGCGTCGAAATCATCAAGAGAATAGGTGAGAAAGTCGCCGGGCCTTGCGACGCCGGCATTGTTGACGAGAATCTCAAGTGGCCCGTGATCCGCTGCGATCTTGTCGAACATGACGTTGATCTGCGTTGGGTCACCCATGTCACAGGCGAGACCGATTGCACCGTCGCCTAGCTGCTCGGCAGCAGCTGCGACGCCTTGCGCATTGATGTCTGCAAGAATGAGCCTTGCGCCGTCGTTGGCCAGAGCTTCGGCACACGCGAAACCGATACCCTGTGCCGCGCCTGTCACCAATGCCAACGGATTATCTGACACGTCCGCCTCCCACTATTGCTCGTAGCCGTAGTCTTCTGTTGCTTGTTCCGGTGTGATCATGCCGGCCTCGAGGTCGGCTTTCACGAGCGCGCGGTCGCGCGTCTGCGGATCACCAAGGCCGCCGCCGCCGGGAAGGCTCAGTCGCAGGCGCTGTCCGTTGGCAACGAACTGACGCCCCTTCGGCTTCAGTTCGGTCCCATCGGATAATGCGACGCGACCTGCACCTCCTGGGGCCCCGCCATCGCGCCCACGTGCTGGGTGGATCACGCGGTCGAACATGGCATTGAACCAAAAATCATAACCGTCGCGCGGTTCGATCTCGATGGTCTGGCCGAGGCCACCGCGATACTTGCCGGCGCCACCAGAACCTTCGCGGAGATCCTTCCGCCATATGGTGATTGGTCCGACGTGCTCAGTCGCTTCGACGCTCATTGTCGATACGCCCGACGGGAAGGCCGTCGCGGACAGTCCGTCGGTCGACGGTCGCGCGCCTGTACCACCCGAGTTGAAGATGAGGACCTCGCGGTTCGGCAGGCCGGACTGACGATTGCTGGGACGCGCGGAAATCTGAATGTTCCAAAGCGCGCTTGCACCTTCCGCTGGCACCGCCCCCGGCATTGCCTGATGCAGCGCTCCAAGAACGACATCGGGTACAAGGTGCCCGAGCACGTGACGCACAGAGACGGGCGCTGGTCGTTTCGCCGCAAGAATGCAGCCCTCGGGCGCTGTAACGACAAACGGTTCCAACGAGCCGGTGTTGTTTGGAACATCCGGCGCGACGGCGCACTTGAGACCGTAACAGGCATAGGCGCGCGTATAGACCTCAGGCACGTTCACGCCGAAGCGGCTCATGCCGGATGTTCCCGTAAAATCCGCCGTAAGCCGGTCGCCGTCTGCGGTCAACGTCACGACCATGTTGACAGGACTGTCGTAGCCATCAACTGTCATCTCGTTCTTGTAGATGCCTTGTGGCACCTGAGCGATGGCTTCGTGGGTTGCTTTGCGGCTGGCTTCGATGATGAAATGCGAAAGCTGTTCGAGGTCGTCTTTGCCAAACTCGTCCAGCATGGTCTGTAGGCGCCGATCTCCGGCCTCGTTGCACGCAGCAAGAGAGTACATATCGCCGACAACTTGATCTGGTTCGCGAACGTTCGCCCGGACGATCCGCAGCAAGTCCCGAGAAACCGTGCCGCGCTCGGCAAACTTCATGATCGGGATGAGAAGTCCTTCTTCATAGACCTCGTTGCCATCCGGTCCGAACCCACGACCGCCGATGTCGACGACGTGGGCCGTGCATGCGAAGTAGCCGATGTGTCGTCCAGCACGGAAAACCGGCGTGACGACGGTGAAGTCGTGAAGGTGCCCCGTACCCAACCATGGATCATTGGTGATGAACACATCACCTTCGAAGGTGTTCTGCGCCCCAATCTCACGTGCAAAGTGCGTGACGCTTTCTGCCATGGCATTGACGTGACCCGGCGTTCCAGTCACGGCTTGAGCCATCATCCGGCCGTTGCGATCGAATAGCCCCGCGGACAAATCTCCGGCCTCGCGAACGGATGTGGAAAAGGCTGTGCGGATCAATGTGGTCGCCTGCTCCTCGACGACAGCGATCAGACGGTTCCACATGATCTGGTCGTCGACTGATGTCGGCGTCATCGGCTAGTCCTCCTTCCGCAAGAGCAGCAGGCTACGGTCGCTCTGCCCGATCGCACGGTATGCCGATGTGACAATGGTGGACGTTTCATCTTCGACAATCACAGCGGGGCCTTCGATCGTGACACCGGGTGTCACATCGGCGCGGCTGACGTCCTGCGCCTCGACGGTCGCGCGCAGTGCCGCATCATAAAACTGGCGTGGGCATGACGGAGGCGCTGTTGCTGTCGTCAGGTGGCGCTCAATCGGTACGACGTCCGGCAGCGTTGTGCTCACGATCAACGACCAGTTCGTGATCTCGATTGGTAGTCCATCGATGGTCCGGCCAAATAATGTCCGATAAGCGGACTCAAAGGCGGCCTGTATCGTAGTGCGATCGTCCACTTGGAACGTTCGGTACGGCAAGCCAACAGGGATCTCCCAGCCTTGTCCGGCGTATCGCATGTGCGCGGTCAGTCGCACCGTCAGTTCCGATGTTCCTGCCCCACCAGTTACGAAGCTGTTGGCTTCTTGCTCCAGCGCGGCGAGCGTTGCATTGATGGCGTCTGGGTCGAATTCCAACAGTCGCTGAAAGAGCCCTTTGGA
>JBCCOV010000080.1:0-20588 GCA_039039985.1 Pseudomonadota bacterium
AGTTTCGCTGGACCGCCTTGGAGAACGTAAGGCAGCGTGCCAGTCATTTTCGGAACTGGTGACTCGGTTTCCGAGAGCGCCCGGTTACGTAAAGGACCGAGCAAAGCAGGAGCGGAGACGTCTCGGCTGCTGAGGCCAGCAAGGCCAAGCGCCGCGCGCACCGGGCCTGATCAAGGGTCGGTACGCGCAAAATGACGCTGCGGAAAGACGATGACGACCAGCGTCACACCCACAAGATCGGTCTCGCCTGATGAGGCGGACCGCATGTTCGAGGTCTTATCAGACGTCGAAGCGGTTCTGCTGGCTGTTTCTGGCGGACCAGACAGCACGGCGCTTATGGTTCTTGCGGCTGGGCACTGGAGCCGGCAGGGGCGCGATCCATCAAGATTGCAGGTCGCAACAGTCGATCACGGTTTGCGGGCTGAAAGCGCGACTGAAGCGCGTCAGGTTGCCGAGATCGCCGCGCGCCACGGCCTAGAGCATCATACATTGGTTTGGGGTGAGCGGCCGCACACGGCGGTGCAAGAGCGTGCGCGGGCGGCCCGATACACGATGCTGGGCGCCCTCGCGCGCCAGTTATGGCCAGATTTGAGCGCGGCCGTTGCCACCGGCCACACAAGGGACGACCAAGCCGAAACGCTGCTGATGCGACTGTCACGCGGTACCGGGCTCGACGGCCTGGCCGGTATCGCGCCTGTGCGTTTTCTCGATCCATTCCATGAGACCCGCCTGTTTCGGCCGCTTCTGACGGTGAGCAAGGCGCAATTGATGGCAACGCTGCAGCAGACGGGTGTCGCCTCGGTCGTCGATCCAAGCAATGCAGATCCAACGTTTGAGCGCGTTCGCATACGTGCGGCACTCACGGCGGCTTGTGAGACTGGCGACGACGTGGAGCGGATTGCACAGACGGCAGAGCGCTTGCGCGTTGCGTCACTGGCGATCGATGCGGCCTGTCATCAACTCGCGACGACAGCCCAGCTGAGCTTGAACGCCGGTGCGTTTGCCGCATTTGACTGGGCCGCAGTCCGACAGGCTCCGGTCGCTGTCCAGGTTCGCTTTCTCACCAAGTTGTTGGCCGCGTTCGGCGGCCAAGACGATCCGCCGCGCCTGTCACGGGTCGAAAGATTGGTCAAGCAACTTGACGCATCTACGTTTCGCGCCGCGACAACGGCTGGCTGTCTTGTGAGACGCCATGGGACCTGGATTTATCTTATGCGGGAGCCAGATCGGCGGCCGTTTCCGCGTGTTGTCCTCAAGCCGGGGGACTGCGCACGGTGGGACAATCGCTTCATGGTCAGCCTCACAACCGACGCGCCCGGCGACATGCAGGTGGCGGGGCTGCCGCATCATGTTGAATCGCAAGGCTATTCCGGCGATCTGCACCGATTTGGCTGGTCAGCCGCGGTGTCGTCACTCCCGGTTTTTCTCGATGACCAAAGAGTTGTTGCAATCCCGCATTTCGACCCTCAGTCGGCAGAGCGTGCCGGCTGTCAGGTGCGTTTTCGGCGCGTGGGGCTAGAGGATACCGGCATGTGACGTGTGCGGATGAGTAGGCATGCGCTGCTTTCGTGAACGCCCGACGTTCGTCATTATCTTGGCAAAGGCGATTGAGAAACCTATCTTCGCTCAGCGTCCGTAAGGAGGAGCGTAAGGGTCTTGAGCAATCATAGGGCTGCTTGCGCCGACCCGGGCGCCGTCGCAAAGGATGAATGATGAACGCGAATTTCCGGAATCTTGCCATCTGGGTCATTATCGCCGTCCTATTGGTCGGCTTGTTCCAGCTGTTCCAGAAGCCAGCGCAAGGCCGCCTCGGCAACGAAATCACCTATGATGAGTTCCTCGCGGCCGTCGAAAACCGGTCGATTGCCGAGGTCGTCATTAAGGGCAACCGCCTCACGGGCAAATTCCGCGATAACGGGAACGCGTTCTCAACATATGCGCCCCAACATCCAAACCTCGTCGATAAGCTGATCGCAGGCGGGGTCAAGATCAAGGCGCGCCCGACGGAGGACGAGGTTCCGTCGATTCTATCAGTGCTCCTCTCTTGGCTACCATTCCTCCTGCTGATTGCGGTCTGGCTCTATCTCATGCGCCAGATGCAGTCCGGCTCCGGCCGCGCCATGGGCTTTGGCAAGTCGAAGGCCAAACTGCTGACCGAGCGCCATGGCCGCGTCACGTTCGACGACGTCGCGGGTGTTGACGAGGCGAAGTCTGATTTGCAGGAAATCGTCGAGTTCCTTCGCGATCCGCAGAAGTTCCAGCGCCTGGGCGGTAAGATTCCGCGCGGTGCGCTTCTCGTCGGCCCGCCGGGAACAGGTAAAACGCTGCTTGCGCGCGCAATTGCAGGTGAAGCCAACGTCCCGTTCTTCACGATCTCAGGCTCGGATTTCGTCGAAATGTTTGTTGGCGTTGGCGCCAGCCGCGTTCGTGATATGTTCGAGCAGGCGAAAAAGAACGCACCGTGCATCATATTCATCGACGAAATCGATGCGGTGGGACGCCATCGCGGCGCCGGCCTTGGCGGCGGTAACGATGAACGCGAGCAGACGCTCAACCAGTTGCTTGTCGAAATGGATGGCTTCGAGGCCAACGAAGGCATCATCTTAATCGCGGCAACCAACCGTCCCGACGTGCTCGACCCGGCCTTGCTGCGGCCCGGCCGCTTCGACCGTCAGATTACGGTCCCCAACCCGGACGTGAATGGCCGCGAGAAGATCCTGCGCGTCCATATGCGGAAGGTTCCGCTGGCTCCGGACGTCGACCCGCGGGTGATTGCGCGGAGTACACCGGGCTTTTCCGGCGCAGACTTGGCGAACCTGGTCAACGAAGCCGCGTTGCTTGCAGCGCGCCGAAACAAGCGCTTGGTCACGCAGCTGGAGTTTGAAGACGCAAAAGACAAGGTCATGATGGGTGCCGAGCGCCGCTCGATGGCCATGACCGAAGAAGAGAAACTGGCGACGGCGTACCACGAGGCCGGCCATGCGATCGTGAACCTGCTGGTGGAAGGCAATGATCCGCTGCACAAGGTTACGATCATTCCGCGCGGACGCGCGCTTGGTGTGACGATGAGTTTGCCGGAACGCGATAAACTCTCCTACTCCAAACAGTGGTGCAATGCGCGGATCGCCATGACCTTCGGCGGCCGGGTTGCTGAGCAGCTCGTGTACGGCAAGGATCATCTTAACACCGGTGCGGCCAGCGATATTCAGCAGGCGACCTCGATCGCGCGGCGGATGGTGACTGAGTGGGGCATGAGCGAGAAGCTCGGACCGCTACTGTACTCGGAGAACCAGCAGGAAGTGTTCCTTGGCCACGCTGTAACGCAACGCCAGAACATGAGCGAAGATACAGCACGCCTTATCGACGAGGAAGTCCGCAGTATCGTCAATGAAGGCTATCAAACCGCGTGGGACGTCCTATCTGCGCACCTAGATGAGTTGGAGCGCGTGACCCAGGCTCTGATGGAATACGAAACCATCTCGGGCGTAGAAACAGAGATGGCAATGCGTGGCGAAAAGATCATCCGGCCTGAGGACGACGAGTCGCCGAAAGGTCCGGTTGGGTCAGCAGTGCCAACGGCCGGGCAAGTGCGCCCCAAGCGCGGCGATGATTTGCCGGATACCGGCGGTATGGAGCCGCAGCCGACATAGGCACAGGTTGTGCCGCGGTCGCGGCCCGGCGGCTTAGGTCGGCCCCCCAGGTCAGCCCACAGGTCGGCCGAAGTCAGACTTGACATGGACTGGCTTGCACGTGGCATAGGCGGTGAAACGTCCCAAGGCTAGATGGCCTGGGGCGGTACCTATTCGCCGTCATAGGTGAGACCTAATCAGGTTTCACCGGATGGCGGGCGAAGTGATGCCGCCTATGGCGGACATGATCTAGGACCGTCGCCAACATGCTTCGCGAAATCTATTTGCGGCCGGTGGGTCTCTATCCTGGTCGCCTCGGGGAGACCGCAGACGAGGTTTGGGGTGGCCTGCGCCTCGCAGGCGGCTGGCTCGACTTCACCGCGATCGAGGTCATTGAGCGCAATGGTGCGCACATCGAGCGCCGCGTCGCCGGCCTCGGAGATTTCCTGGAGCGCGACTGGGGCCGGCGAACATTGGCCGCCGCCGACATGTTCGAGCTTGTTCGAAAGCCACGCCCGAGGATCTGCGGCTTATCGCTGGACCGGCCGCGGATTATGGGCATTGTCAATGTTACTCCTGACAGTTTCTCAGATGGCGGGTGTTACGAAGATGCGGCGTCCGCAATCGACCATGCCTGGACACTGATCGATGCCGGCGCTGATGTGATCGATATCGGCGGCGAAAGCACGCGACCCGGCTCGGACCCAGTCGAACTGGACACAGAACTGAAGCGGGTCATGCCCGTCATCGAGGGCTTGGCGGGCAAAACCGATGCCCTGATTAGCATCGACACGCGCAAGGCGGAGGTGATGCGGGCGGCGGTGGCGGCGGGAGCTGACATGATCAATGACGTGTCGGCCCTGATGCACGACCCGGCTGCGCTCGAAACAACGAGTGAGCTTGGCGTTCCGGTGATCCTCATGCATGCGAAGGGCGATCCGAAGACGATGCAGGACGCCCCGACCTACGACCACGTACAACTCGAAGTCTTTGATTTTCTCGAAGCGCGCATTGCTGCGTGCGTCGCCGCGGGGCTGCCCGCGGCCAAGCTGATTGCGGATCCCGGGATCGGGTTCGGCAAGACGCTGGAACACAACCTGTCGCTGATCGCCGGCATGAGTTTGCTGCACGGGCTTGGTGTTCCCATTTTGCTTGGGGCGTCGCGCAAACGATTTGTCGGCGCGCTCACCGGCATAGAAACCGCATCCAACCGCGTCTCAGGCTCCGTGGGAGCGGCACTGGCCGGCGTGGCACAAGGGGCCCAGTTCGTCCGCGTCCACGACGTTGCGGAAACCCGCGAGGCGCTCACCGTCTGGCAGGCCGCAACACTGGGATCGCCAGCGCATGCGAGCTGACCTCGCAGGATCGCCTTATCGGGGCTGAACGTTCGCTATAGGTCGGACCTGGACAGTCGGTAGCCCAGTTGGTACCGACAGGCACCGGCAATGACGTAGGCCGGCGCATGTTTACGGACGGCTGCGCAAATGGCGTCGCGCTGCGTCCCGAGTGGTTCCGGCTCCAACGCTTCAATCAAGACAACGGCATTGTAGATGGCATCGGCGGTGCCCGACCGTCTGCGGCGTTCGGCGGTTTCAACAAGCGTGACATCCGGATCGCAGCAACCGACAGCCACGCCGTGGATCCCGTCAAGCGCCATGATCTCTGCAGCCATTGCGTCCGCTGTAACGTTGCTGTCCTCCGGCGTGCCGGCGCCCGCGTCTTTGGTCAGCCGAACAGCCAGGAGAAAGCCGCCGTCTCCGAGGCCCGTGCGCGCGACGCAGCGGCTTGCCCCTCTGATGAAATTGCGGAACGCCGGCGAAATCTTCTGGGTCCATGGCGTCGGATTGTTCAGGCGATCGAGATACGCGGGGCCATCAAAAACGTGTAGATCACGCCCTTCATACAGCGTGAAGTATGTGGTCTCGCCTGGCTCCATCGCGAGGTAGCGCCGACCGACCAAAAACCCGTCGATCCCGACACGTTCCGGAAAATGCTCTTGAACATGCCACCGATCCCATTCCGCGGCATGCGGTGGGTCCACGTCGTTCCAGATGGCGAGAAAGGCGCGCGTATCCTTGTGCATGAGGTCTGTCCGGTTCAGCTTGCAGCGGCCCGGCGATCCGCGATCCGTTTCTCGACCGCGCTCACGATCGCGTCCCGGAGGTGGGCCAGCGCGATATCGCCGCGTCGAATGTCGGCAGGTAGGCCGATCTGCTGGGCTCGGGCCATCTTGCGAAGATGGTCGACGTTTTTGATGGCCTCGAGTTTGCTGCGCAATCCTTCACCACCTTCGCGCTGGTAAATGGGAACTAGTCCGAACGCATAGGGATCGAAGTCCGCGCCTGCATGTGGCGCCGCAACCGCGGCCGGTGGTGGCGTGACAGCAGCCGGTTTCTCGGCTGCTTTCGTCTCTCCGCGCTGTGAACGGCGCCCACCGGCGCCTGATTTTGCTGTCCGGCTGGTCGGTTTTCGCCGGGTTTTGGCTGATTCTGCGCCGGCAGCTCTTGAGGGTTGGTCGGATTTTTGAGGCGCGCGCTTGCGACGGCGTCGGGTCAGGTCTGACCATGCAATCCGGCGGACGTTCGCGGCAACCAGAAGTTTGCCCAAGTCCTGTGACAGCGTGCGTGCGGTGTCGCCATCGAGCTCTGAGCGCCTGGCAATCACGCGGTAGACGTAACGTTGGAGTGCCGGGCCTTTTAGCTTGAATGTTGTCCGCGTCATTGCTCGTCGCCATTGGTCAAATTTGAAGCAGGGCCGTCAGCTCACCGTGAAGGGACTGCAGCGGCCCAATTGCGTCACCATACTTTTCCGCCACCGACTGTGGCTCACCCAAAAAGTCGAAAGCGTCCGCAATATCAGGCAGTGCTGGCATCTGCGTGGCAAGCATTGGGTGATTTCCAGCGATAGTATCCACGTAAATCGCATCCCGACCGCCCGGTCGCACATAGTTCGCAAGGCAGATGTACCGCCTTTGCGGACCAGGGATCTGCGCAATCTGGTCGAGGTTGCGCCCCTCGATAATCTGAGAAATCCGGTCGACGGCAAATTCGGAGACCGCATCCGGACGAAACGGAACGACCACCTTCTGCGCCAGTTTCAATGCAGCCGCAGTCGCATTCGAGAGCCCCGGCGCGCAGTCCATAATCACGATGTCTGCCAATGGGCTCGCGAAGTTGAGCGCGGCGCGGAAGTGCTCGGCGCAACGGTTCTTGGCTTGTTTGAACGGTGTCGAGCCACGTGAATAGTGCGTAATCAGCTCATCCTGCATGTCTTCGAAGCTGAGCGAACCCGGCAGCAGCGAGAGCGGCGGCGGCTGGCCTTGCTCGTCTTCCACGTCTCCGACAGGACCGATAACGTATTCTCGGATCTTGGTTTGCTCGATCGAATAGAGCCGATCCTCGATGTAAGCTGCGATGTTCTTCGAGTGGCGCTGCGTCTCTATCCATTGCGCACCGCCCAGCAGGATCAGGGACGAGTTCGATTGTGCGTCCAGATCAATGAGAAGGACCCGCTTCTTTGACCAAATCGAGAACGCATAGGCGAGCATGACAGAAACGGTCGACTTGCCGACGCCACCCTTTCGGTTTGCGACAGCGATAAACAGTGCCATGGATAGAACTCCCGCGGGTGATATGCGGCTGACCAGAGACGGCTCGTTCAAGCCGGTGGCCAATGTGGGTTGATTCCGCGTAATCGACCACCGGTGTTAAGGCGATCGATAGCATGCTTAACTCGTGTGTCTCACTCTGGCGTCAGATTTGCATAGCTGCGACGGTCGGGGGTGTAGGTATTACGTAAGGGTACTGAGATGGGGCGCAAGTTTTTCGGCACGGACGGAATTCGCGGGCGGGCCAATAAATCTCCGATGACGTCCGAAATCGCGATGAAAGTGGGGATGGCGGCCGGGCGATTCGCTCTGAATGGTGGCAGAACCCCAAAGCGCGTTGTGATCGGAAAAGATACGCGGTTGTCCGGCTACATGCTTGAGGCGGCGCTGATGTCCGGCTTCACGGCTGTAGGGTGCGATGTCCTCTTGCTGGGGCCGATGCCGACACCGGCCGTGGCCATGCTGACACGGTCGATGCGTGCCGATATGGGCGTGATGATTTCCGCATCCCACAATCCGTTCGAAGACAACGGGATCAAGTTCTTCGACTCGGACGGCTTCAAGCTCAGCGACGAGCATGAACTCGCGGTTGAGGCCCTGATGGAAGCCCCTTCGGAAGACCTGCTCGTCACGCCGAGCGAGATCGGACGCGCCTCTCGCGTGGAAAGCGCGCAGGAGCGGTATATCGAGTTCGCAAAGCGCACGTTGCCGCGCAATCTCCGCCTCGACGGTTTGCGCATTGTCATCGATTGTGCCCACGGCGCAGGGTATCGGGTTGCGCCACAGGCTCTGTGGGAGCTTGGCGCGGAAGTGATCTCGATCGGGGACGATCCCAATGGTCGCAATATCAATTTCAAGTGCGGCTCCACCCACCCCGACGCGCTGATCGAGAAGGTGGGTGAAATGCGCGCCGACATCGGCATCGCGCTCGACGGTGATGCCGACAGGGTCGTGATCATCGACGAGCATGGCCAGATCGTGGATGGCGATCAGCTGATGGCGGTGATCGGCGAGAGTTGGCATCGGCGAGGCCGGCTGGCCGCGGGCGGCGTTGTCGCCACTGTCATGTCCAACCTCGGGTTTGAGCGCTATCTGCAGGGGTTGGGCCTCTCGCTGGTACGGACCGCCGTCGGAGACCGCTACGTCGTCGAACACATGCGCAAGCATGGCTACAACGTCGGCGGGGAGCAATCGGGCCATATCGTCCTGTCCGACTATGCAACGACCGGAGATGGCCTGGTGTCCGCCTTGCAGGTCCTGGCCGTCGCCGTCGCCAGCGACAAGCCGGTCAGCGAGGTCTGCCGCCGCTTTGAGCCCTTGCCGCAGATCCTGGAGAACGTGCGCTACGCCGACGGCAAACCGCTGGAGGCCGACGCGGTCGTGAAGCAGATTGACCTGGCGCGCAAACGCCTTGGCGATGCGGGCCGGCTCGTCATTCGCCCGTCGGGAACCGAGCCTGTCATACGTGTCATGGCCGAGGGAGACGATGAAGTCCTGATACGGTCGGTCGTCGACGACATCGCCGATGCCGTGCGGGTCGCAGCCGCCGCGGCGTAGGCTTTCTTCGCTATCGGCGGACGTGATCTCGCATGCCGCGGCGCATCCCCGTTCGGGACGTTCAGTAACGTCCCGTTAAATCTTCTCCGGAATACTCGCAACTGAGACAAGTGCCGTGTGATCGCCCGTGTCATCGCGTTTGTGCGGCTCGGGCAGACTGATCACGACGTGCCAGTTGGCGGCCTGCCGCGATGCAGTGCGCGCCCCGCGTCAGTTCCGGACCCGATCGGTCCGTGTTTCGTTCCGTAGCGTTCAGATTGGCTTTGTGGCGTTCGGCAGCGCGTTGAATTGGCGTGCGCATGATGCCGCAAATCATATGGCAATCGTCAAGGTCGTCCACGGGCAATGGCGCATTGGATGGCGGCGAACCGACTGCCGCATCCGTGGTTGAGAGGAACTGTAGGCCAATGACATACGCATCCGCTCGGGTCGGCCTTGCGCTCGCATGCGCGACACTGGTTGCCGGTCAGGCATTGGCAAACGGCTACAAATCCGGGCCAGGCCTGAAAGGGGCATACCGCGATCACCACGCCAAACCCGTTCCAGCGCCGGTGCCGATCCCGGAGTACGAGCCGCTATACTATGTCGGTTTGAGCCTCGGCTACTCAGCGTTCTCCTCAGGCAATTATGACTCAAGCTTCACGGATGGCGGAAGCGCACTGACCGGCCAGCAGCCGTTCCTCCTGGAAGATCCTTCGGATATTGAAGGTCCCTGGAACTTCGGCGTCCAAATGGGGCGGTATCTGTCGCGGCACCTTCGCGTCGAACTGTCGATCGACGTGCGGAACGAACACCGGATCGGCCAGGATGACGCGGGCTCTGTCACGCTGACTGAAGGCGGTGATACGCATACGTACGACTACACACGCGGCAATCGCACCCGGCTCGGCTATCACACGGCCGTTGCGAAGCTGATCTATGATTTTGAGAAGCGATATGGCGTCCGGCCGTTCATTGGCGCAGGTGCGGGGATCACGCTGTACTCGATCGATCACGACACGAGCGTGCGCTACAACTGTACGGATTCGAGTACAGGTAGCTGTGCGAACGCCCCAGAGCTGGACTCTTCTGCCTCCGAAGGCCCGGACGTGTCCTATGGATTTGCATTGCTGGTCCTGACGGGCCTGTCCTTCGACATCGGCAACGACAAGAAGCTCGACCTTGGCTATCAGGGCGTATGGACAAGCGGCACCGCAACGTCGATGGCGCGGGATTCAGCAAGCAGCAACAGCAAATTCAAGATCAAAGACCGCTTCGATCACGAAGTGCGGGTTGGCCTGAGGTGGGATCTCCGCTGAGGTTTGTCCCCCACGTTCGTCCTCAGTGGTAGGTGCAGCGGACGGCCTCTCCCCCGGGGCTGTCCGCTGCTGCTTTTCGCGCGCCATGACGCACGACAGCGTTGACACAGCGGCGCAAGCCGTTCAAGTCCGCGGGTCGAAGACCGTGCAAAACCCCGCAACAAGCAGACCTGCCGCATGACCCAGATAGCGAAACCGGCAACCAAACCCGCGTGCCCGCACTTTTCGTCTGGGCCGTGCGCCAAGCGGCCGGGTTGGTCGACGGAGAGCTTGCGAAATGCACATCTTGGCCGGTCACACAGATCGGCGGAGGGCAGTGCCCGTCTTGCGCGCGCGGTCGAAGAGACTCGGTCGCTGCTTGAGATTCCCGATGACTATCTGTGCGGAATTGTTCCGGCATCGGACACCGGCGCTTATGAGATGGCCATGTGGACGATGCTCGGTGCGCGCGGTGTCGATGCGTTGGCTTGGGAGAGCTTTGGCAAAGGCTGGGTCAGCGATGCCGTACAGGAACTGAGGCTGAGCGACTTGCGGGTGCTGGAGGCCGACTATGGCGCACTTCCGGATCTGGCCAGCGTCGATTTCTCGCGCGATGTCCTGTTCACGTCCAATGGAACCACGTCCGGCGTCCGTATTCCGAACTACGACTGGATCGCGGACGATCGCGAAGGACTGACGTTTGCCGATGCCACGTCCGCAGCCTTTGCGCAGCCCATTGCCTGGCCGAAAGTGGATGTTCTGACATTCTCTTGGCAGAAAGTGTTGGGCGGAGAGGCCGGCTTCGGCATGCTTGTTCTCTCACCACGGGCCGTGGAGCGGCTGGAAAGCTACGTGCCGCCGCGCCCGCTGCCGAAGATTTTCCGGATGGTGAAGGATGGTGCCCTGATCCGCGGGATTTTCGCAGGGCAAACCATCAATACGCCGTCCATGCTGGCAGTAGAGGACTATCTCGATGCCCTGTCGTGGGGGCATCAGGTTGGCGGCCTCAGTGCCCTGTTCCGGCGCGCGGACGCAAACGCTTCCGTGCTGTGGTCCTGGGCAGATGAGAGGCCTTGGATCGAGAATCTGGCCCGAGATCCAAAGACCCGGTCGAACACGTCGGTGTGCCTGAAGATTGTCCACCCAAGCGTCGTGGCCTTACCGTCCGAGGCACAAGCCGCGTTTGCAAAGTCAGTTGCCAGTCGATTGGATCGCGAAGGCGCTGCTTTCGACATCGGGTCCTACCGCTCGGCGCCGCCGGGATTGCGCATTTGGACGGGGGCAACAGTCGAAACGGCAGACCTTGTCGCCCTATTGCCTTGGCTGGATTGGGCATTTGCCACCGAACTCGCCGAACGGGAGCTGTCGGAATAAGGCGGAACCTGCCCGCATCGGTCAGTACTTTGTCCCGAACGCACGACGCCACGTCACATTCAGGTCACCACGCGTTTCAACTGTTCGGCGTCGTGCATGTCCGCATCATGCGGATCGCATCGCCGACCCACGCCTCTCGTGCCGCGGTTCCTGTTTGTCCGCCCGTATCGTTGTCCCCCACGGCGGTCGGCGGGGTAAAACAAAGGCACGAGAGGTCGAGGCCGGTTCCAGCGAAACCGGCATGTACTTATGACGGATCAATTTGCGGAGCCTCCCCAATGCCTGCTTTCGCGCGTGCCCTGCCGCTGACTTTGGCGCCCACCTTGGCACTTGTCGCATTGACGACAATCGGACTGCCAGCAGCAGCTGAGACAATCGAGCTGGAGACCAAAATCGACAATGTGACCGTGTATCCGCGCGGTGCGCAGGTCGAGCGTATCGGCAAGGCCGACGTGCCCGCGGGCAGTCATGTCATTCGGATTCCGGATTTGCCGCGAGATGTGATCCCTAACACGTTGCGCGTTGAAGGACGCAGCACCGGCGCCCTGGAGATTGGCGCAGTTGATCTGAAACGTGTGACGTTGACCCGCGAAGAATCGGAGGCGGCCGCCGCAGCGCGCAAAGCGATCGAGACGGAAATCGAGCGTTTGCAAAGTGAACTCGAAAAGCTCGGTTACGATATTCGCGTTAAAGAAACACAGCGTGATTTTCTAACCAATCTTGCCGGATTGCCGGCTCGCGGCCCGGTTCCGCTCGGGTCTGCACCGCAAGCCGCGACACCGGATTGGGCAGCGATTTACACGTTGATCGGCACAAACATGGCAGAGGCGCAAAACGCGATTTTCGCGCTGCGTCAGCAGGTCAAGGAAACGGAACGGCGGATTGAAGACGAACGCCGCAAGCTGGGTCGGTTGGCGCCGAAACCCAAACAGCGCCTGGTCGGCGAGGTGTCCGTCATTGCCGAAGGCGCTTTAGAAGCTGATTTGACCGTGCGGTATCAGATTTCCTCGGCATCGTGGCAGCCTCTGTATGATGCACGCCTGACGACGGGCGCCGGCGACAATGCCGCGGCTCTTGAGCTGACACGACGTGCGTCTGTTCGGCAGAGTTCCGGCGAAGCGTGGACGGACGTGGCGCTGTCTTTGTCGACGGTCAGGTCTCAGGGCCGCACGGCAGCACCAAAGATCCGACCGGTCATCGTGGACTTTCCGCCGCCGGTGACCGTCGCAGAGGCACCAGCGCCTGCGCCGCGCATGGCGAGAACACGAGCACTGTCCGAAGCCGCGAAGCCGAAAGCCCAGGATCGTGAAGATCGACTCCGTGGGGCACCGCTGCAGGATGGCATGGCTGCCGGACGGACACTCGCGAGAGCGCGGGTGCGACAGGCGACCGTCACTGCGAGCCCGTTCCAGGCCACGTTTACGGTGCCGGATCGCACAAGCATCGGAAACGACGGCGTTGTGAAGCAGGTCAAGATCGACTCGAAATCGTTTGAGCCGAAGTTGGCTGCGCGAACGGTCCCCCGCCTCGATCCTCAGGCCTACCTCTACGCCACGTTCAAGCTGCCGTCCGAGACACCGTATTTGGCGGGGACCGTCAGCCTGTTTCGCGATGGCACGTATGTTGGCCGCGGCCGGCTGCCGGCTCTGAGCGGCGGTCAGGAGCACGAACTTGGCTTCGGTGCTGACGATCGGATTCGTGTAAAGTTCAACGTTGCAAACGAGGTCCGCAGCGAGACCGGTCTCATCACGGCGTCGCGCGTCGACGAAAAGCGCTATCGCATTTCGCTCAACAACCTGCATACGCGATCTGTCAAACTCACCGTTGTCGACCGTATTCCGGTATCGCGTGATGAGGAAATCAAGGTCGAGCTGACATCCTCGATTGCCCCGTCAAAGCGCAATCTCGATGAACAGCGTGGCGTCCTTGCGTGGACATTCGACCTGAAGCCAAATGAAAAGAAGAACCTCGATGTCGGCTTCAAGGCAACCTGGCCGGCCGAGAAGACGATTATCTATCGCTAGGTCGACACAAGCGACCAAGACCAGCGCCGTCCACCGCGTTGCGGGCAGGGCGGCGTTGTGCTGAGAAAGGCGTCTCCTGATCACGGTCGCGTAGAGGACCGGATCACCTGTGACTGATAGCGTTCAGATTGAACTGGACCCATCCCCCACCCGGCCCATTGGTGGTCCTGGCCGGCCACCCAACGGCAAGATCTTTATGGGCGATTGGCCAAGTTGAGCCGAACATGAGGTGTGGTACGGCGCAGTGACTCCGCCTATGGCGGACATGGTCTATTCTACGCGTGCAACGTGACAGTCGACACCCTGGGTCCGCAGCTCTTCGCAAGCCCGCGCAGCGCGCCTTGCGTCAAAACCTGCGAACCGCGCGCGATACAAGGTCCGGTCGCCGGCCTCAACCATCGGGGTCACTCCGAGACTGCCGCGCAGGACGCCACCGGCCGTTATGCGGACGCGTGCCAACTGTCTCTGCGCCTCGATTTGCGACAGATAAGCACCGACCTGAATTTGATAACTGCCATGGGCTGTCGGCCTGGTCACGAGACGGCGCGCGGGCGAGGCCGGTTGTTGGCCGACGCGTGACCGTTTGATGAGATCTTCAATCGAACGCGGCTTTCCGCGAGACGTGCTCCGAACCTTGGGCGTTGGCGCCAGATGATGGCGATCACTGAAGAACACAATGCGGCGCACGCGGGCCAAAGACACATTCGGATCTGAAACGCTCCGACGTGACGTGCGTGCGGGACGCGCTGGCTCCGGCGCCCGCAGTAGTCGTGGTCGCGGCGGTGACAGCTTCGCCACACGATAGCGGCGCGGCGCTGGTCTTGGCTTTGCAATCAAGCGCGGCGGCGCGGCTTTCAGATTCGGGCGTCGCGTGCGCCGGACAGAGGCACGCGACAGACCGCGTGTGAGAAGTATGCGCGCCAGGCGATTGCGCACCCGCGCGGTTCGTCCGCCAAACACGGCGGCAATAACATGTTTGCGGCCGCGTTGGACGGAACTGACAATATTGAAGCCGGATGCGCGGATGTAACCGGTCTTCATGCCATCCGCGCCCGGGAATGAGCGTACAATCGCGTTGTGTGTGCGAAACCGCCGCCCGCGGTAGCTGAATTTGGTCAGACGGAAGTTGTGGTAGTGCTTGGGAAAGTGATCGCGGAGCCGGAGCGCGAGCGTGATCATATCGCGCGCGGTTGTGACCTGGCGATGATCCGGCAGACCGGATGCATTGCGGAACACCGTGTTCTTCATGCCAAGTTCGCGCGCCTTGGCGGTCATGAGACGCGCAAAGGCCGGTTCGGAGCCGGAGATATGTTCGGCCACTGCGGTTGCGACGTCGTTCGCGGATTTTACGACAAGAGCTTTGACCACGGTCGCCACTGAGATTTTGTCACCGGGACGCAAGCCGATTTTGGACGGTGGCCGCGATGCAGCTCGCGCACTTGCAGTGATTGTCGATCGGTAGGTCAGCTTTCCGCGCTCGATCCGCTCGAAAATCACGTACAGGGTCATCAATTTCGTGAGTGAGGCCGGATAGCGCTGCGCGGTGCTGGATTTCGCATGCAGCACTTTGCCCGTGTTTGCATCCACAACCATCGAAGCCGTTTTTGCGGCCAAGGCCGACGTGCCGTTGACACTGGCAAGAGCAATAGCAGCTGCAACCGCGACCATCTGGCTCAACGGGCCGCGTATGCGCCCATGCCTCCGATGTTGCAGATCCGTGCTCAACACGTGCTCCTCATTCGTCGCACCACAGGTCTCATGGCCCGCAATACGATACGACTTGACTGTGCCACTTGAGCAATTGCGGTGTCGCAGCCGCCGGTGAATCGTGGCGATGTCCTGCCACGCTTATCGCCGTTCATTGTGGCCAATCTTGTGCGACCCTATTTATCCGCTGGATAGTATCGGCTTCGTAACGGTCGCCCGTGTTTGCGATGTCTCGGTTAGTAAACAGTCGATCAGACTTTGATCATTGAACGTGCCGCGGTACACCATTGGTAAGGATTCACCGGCCGCGGGGCGTGCTGTCCATAGCTGTTTCACAGGTCTATTTGCCCAATGTTAACGGCGGCATGGAGAGGGAAACACACATGACGCACGACCAGATGTCTTGGAACCAGGTGCCTTGGAACCAGAGCCGCTTTCCTGACGTCACGAGCGATGGGTATGGCGCGTGGAAACGCGGAATTCATGCGATTTACGCTGAAAGCGCTGATTTTGTGCGGCGATCCTTAGAGCGCCAGGCGGAAACCGTGGAGAAGTGCCTGCAGGCCGACAGTCTGGAAGCGGCATTTGACATTCAGCTGACATGTATGAAGCTGTCGTTTGACGACTATTGCGAGCATGTGGGTCGGGTATCGCAGCTGACGCTGGGCATTGGCATATTGTCGCGAAACTGACGCACGGCAGAGCACGCGAAACGTCGCCGTTGGCGTGTGGAACGACCATGTCAGGCGCGAGATGCGTCAGAGACGGGCCATAAGCGGCATCTGCCGAGCTAGATCGCGGCGGGAACGTGGGCGCCAAGGTATTGTTCGCGGCCGTCGTTCGCCCATATTGCCGCGGAACGAATTCTCAGTTCGCCACGATCATGCTTGCTTCACGCGGTATAAGCGCCAAATTAGGAGAGGTCGGAATGGGTCACATTTGCTTAACCGGCAATCTCCGCATCTCGACTCGGCAATCAGACGTATGAGACTCTAGCTTCGTGATGACTCGAATTCTCGATCGATGGTGGGCCATGGGCCCAAACGAGCCCGGCGATGGTGACGGGGACCGGCGCGACGGTGGCGAAACCGGCGTGATTACGCGCACGCGTCCGAAGGTCAAGAAGCCAAGTCTTTACCGTGTTATCTTGTTGAACGACGATTACACGCCGATGGAGTTCGTCGTTCACGTCTTGGAAAAGTATTTTAATAAAGGTCGAGAGGAGGCGACGCGAATTATGCTGCACGTCCACCAAAAAGGGGCTGGGACATGTGGCGTCTATACGTACGAAGTGGCGGAAACTAAGGTGACACAGGTGATCGATTTCGCGCGTCAGCACGGACATCCTCTCCAGTGCACCATGGAGAAAGAGTAGGTTTAGCGCGTGCCATCCTTCTCACAGAACCTTGAAGCAACTCTGCATCGGGCGTTGGAATATGCGAACGAGCGCAATCACGAGTATGCGACGTTGGAACACGTCCTGCTCGCGCTCATAGATGATCGTGACGCCAGTGCCGTGATGAAAGCTTGTGCAGTCGACCTCGATGAGCTGAGAGCGCGACTGACGGAGCATATCGATACCGAATTCAATGCGCTTGAGATGACCGGCGTTTCTGAAGCGACGCCGACGACAAGCGTGCAACGCGTGATTCATCGCGCGATTGTGCATGTGCAGTCATCGGGGCGCGAGGAAGTTACGGGCGCCAACGTGCTGGTTGCGTTGTTCGCCGAACGCGAGAGTCATGCCGCATACTTCCTGCAAGAGCAGGACATGACCCGCTTCGACGCTGTTCAGTATATCAGCCACGGGATCGCGAAACGGTCCGGCGCATCTGAGCCGCGCGTCGCACGCGGAGTGGACGACGACGGCGCGGACGAAAACAGTGGCGAGAAGCGGACGTCGGACGCACTCAACACGTACTGCGTGAATCTCAATCGCAAGGCACGCGACGGCAAGATCGATCCGTTGATTGGTCGCGAGCCCGAAGTCCTCAGAACCATACAGGTTTTGTGCCGGCGATCGAAAAACAACCCGCTTTTGGTGGGAGATCCCGGAGTCGGTAAGACCGCGATTGCAGAGGGTCTTGCGCGCAAAATCACCAAGGGTGACGTGCCTGAAGTCCTCTCAGACAGCACGATCTTCGCGTTAGACATGGGCGCACTTCTGGCCGGCACGCGCTATCGCGGTGACTTTGAGGAGCGGCTCAAAGCCGTCATGAAGGAGATCGAGGACTATCCGGGCGCGGTCCTGTTTATTGACGAGATTCATACGGTTATCGGTGCCGGTGCCACGTCAGGCGGCGCGATGGATGCGTCCAATCTCCTGAAGCCTGCGTTGCAGGCCGGGTCGCTGCGCTGCATAGGCTCGACAACGTACAAGGAATACCGCCAGCACTTCGAGAAGGATCGGGCGCTCGTCCGTCGGTTCCAGAAGATCGACGTCAAAGAGCCGACAGTTCCGGACTCCATCGAAATCCTGAAAGGCCTAAAGCCGTACTTCGAGGAATATCACAAGATTGCCTACGAAGACGAAGCGATCAAAGCGGCAGTGGAGTTGTCTTCGAAGTACATTCACGACCGGAAACTGCCAGACAAGGCGATCGACGTGATCGACGAGACCGGCGCATCGCAAATGCTGGTACCGGTCGACGAACGTAAGAAAACGATCACGGTCACCGAGGTCGAGGCAACGGTCGCGACCATGGCGCGGATTCCGCCAAAGACGGTCACGAAATCAGACGCCGAGGTGCTTTCAAATCTCGAAAAGGACCTCAAGCGTCTGGTGTTCGGCCAGAACCATGCGATCGAGCAATTGTCGTCTGCCATCAAGCTGGCACGCGCCGGGTTGCGGGAGCCGGAAAAGCCGATCGGCTGCTATCTGTTCACCGGACCAACCGGAGTCGGAAAAACAGAAGTTGCCAAACAGCTTGCGCATTTGATGGGCGTCGAGCTGCTGCGGTTCGACATGTCGGAGTACATGGAGAAGCACACCGTCTCGCGTTTGATCGGTGCGCCTCCGGGCTACGTCGGCTTCGATCAAGGCGGGCTGCTCACCGACGGTGTGGACCAGCATCCGCATTGCGTGCTGCTGCTCGATGAAATCGAGAAAGCGCATCCGGACCTGTTCAATATTCTGTTGCAGGTGATGGATCACGGCAAACTGACGGACCACAACGGAAAGCAAATCGATTTCCGGAACGTTGTGTTGATCATGACGTCGAATGCCGGCGCGTCCGACCTGGCCAAACCGCCGATGGGCTTCAATCGCGCGAAACGCGAAGGTGAAGACACGGAAGCGGTCAACCGGTTGTTTACGCCGGAGTTCCGGAACCGTTTGGATGCCGTTATCGGCTTCTCGGGTCTGCCGCAGGAAGTCATTTGGAAGGTCGTTGAGAAGTTCGTCTTCCAGCTTGAGGCGCAGCTTGCGGATCGCGGCGTCACCATCGAGTTGACGGAAGCGGCCACCAAGTGGCTGGGTGAGAAAGGCTACGACGAGAAGTTTGGTGCGCGTCCGTTGGCCCGGGTCATCCAGGAACACATCAAGAAACCTCTGGCGGAAGAACTGCTGTTTGGCGATCTGAAGCACGGCGGCGCCATCAAGGTGACCGTCGAAGGTGAGGGCGCAGATGCCCGCCTCGCGTTTGAGTACTTCCCCGCCGAGCCGAAATCCGGTGATGAAGACGGCGATGGGACGCGTGAGACGGCTCTGATCGAAGCAGGCGAAGCGCCGAAGGCGCTGCCGGGTCCACGTGATAAGCCGTCGGCGCATCGCGGCTCTGGTGCTGTACCGAGCGTTCCCAAAAAGCCGGAGAACAAGTCGTCTTGACACTCACAGCGGTCGTAACCGATGCGACCGCTAAAACAGATGCACCAATCAGCCGGCCATAGCGATGTGGCCGGCTTTTTGCCGTCGCCAGTCAGCCGTCAGCCGCTCAGCCATGACATATGAGGGTGTTGTGAGCGCGAGGGTTCGCGCAGGATAACGCCACGCGGACTGCCGTTGGCACCTTGTAGCCGTTGCAGCTATTGCCGTGGGCGCTCCTCCACCGCGATAAAGGGGCATGAGCACGCAGTCAGATTCACCACCAGACCGTGAACCGCCCAGCCCTGCCGGGGATGGCAATGCGAGTCCAGCCGATGCCGCGTTGCATGCGACGCTCGCGAGCTGGGTCCCAACCGCAACGCGTGCAACGGCGCTCCGTCACGGTCTTATGGCGACAATGTCGGTGCCCGGCTGCGTTCTTATGACGACGTCACTTGGTTTCGGTGCGCTGGCGCGCGACGCAGAGCTGTTCGTAGGCCACGCGTTGTTCTTGGCCGCAGTGCTCTATGCGCTGCCCGCCCAAGTCATTTTGGTCGATCAGATCTCGCGCGACGCCACGTTATGGATGGCCGCGTTCGCCGTGAGCCTGACCGCAATTCGCCTGTTGCCGATGACGGTAACGCTGGTGCCCTACTTCCGCGGAGATCCTGGCGGGCTGTGGTTGAAGGTGCTTGCGGTCCACTTCGTGGCAGTCACGGCTTGGGTCGAGAGCCGGAAGTGGTTGCCTGCGCTGCCATCGGATCTCAGATTGCCGTTTTTTCTCGGGCTGGGCTTTGGATTTCTCGGCGTGACGCTTACGGGCACGGCCGCGGGCTACGCCTTGGCCGGTAGCGTTTCGCCTGCCATCGCCGCCGCGTTGCTGCTCTCCACACCGATTTACTTTTTGCTGTCCCTGCTGGGCAGCATGAAAGACCGAGCCGACGGTGTGGCAATCGTCTTGGGCGCCGTCGGCGGGCCACTGTTCCACAGTGTAACGCCCCAACTAGACCTGATGTGTGCAGGGCTTGTTGGTGGAACGGCTGCCTGGTTGGTCTTCGGGCGGAGGCGCTAACATGCCGGACGGGCTGCTCGGTGGGCTCATTTTGCTTGGCGTCTGTTTGATCGCACATGAGAGCTGGCGCTGGGCGGGACTTGCGCTCGGCCGAAACTTGAGCGTCGACAGCGCCGTGTTCCGATGGGTTCAGCTGGTTGCGACCGCATTGGTCGCGGCGCTGGTCATGCGTCTTGTCGTGTTTCCGGCTGGTCTGCTCGCAGAGGTCGTCCTCTGGATTCGCCTGGCCGCTGTGGCCATGGGGCTCGGCGTCTATTTCACGACAGGGCAGAGCCTGGCGGCCGGCGTTGCCACCGGCGCTGTTGGATTGTGGGCGCTTGCCACACTGACGGCCGTTTGAGGCGTGCACGCAACGGCGAATTTGTTTTCGCTCACGGCTATTCCTCGCTACGCTCGGGCCTCCGCGTGGGCGGCGCGACGCGCCGGGCCGCATTCGCGGCCTGGGGATCGTCCTACCAGGATGGCCAGCGCTCGAGCCGCGAGCCTGCGAGCGTGCGAACAGCGCAATCAAAGACTCTTCGCTCACGGCCATTCCTCGC
>JBCCOV010000081.1:0-20454 GCA_039039985.1 Pseudomonadota bacterium
CTGCGCTCGGGCCTCCGCGGGGGCGGCGCAACGCGCCGGGCCGCGGTCGCGGCCTGAGAACCGTGCCCTCAGGATAGCCCGCGCTCGAGCCGCGAGCCTGCGAGCGTGCGAACAGCGCAATTAAAGACTCTTCGCTCACGGCTATTCCTCGCTGCGCTCGGGCCTCCGCGGGGGCGGCGCAACGCGCCGGGCCGCATTCGCGGCCTGAATCGCCCTACCAGGATAGCCCGCGCTCGAGCCGCGAGCCTGCGAGCGTGCGAACAGCGCCACTTAAGGACTCCCGCGAGCCTTCCCACGGTGGCCAGCGCCGTCGTAAGCTCTCAGAGAACACGGGCTGCGACAGCACGCGAAACAGCAACATGCCGACGGAGGAGACCACCATGCCCAACCAGATTGATCTTGCGAACCGCGTTGCCGTTGTGACCGGCGGGGCTCAAGGATTTGGTCGTGCGTGCGTAGAGCGCTTCATTGCGTCTGGAGCGAAAGTCGCGATCTGGGATGTCGACACGGCATTGGCCGAAACGACAGCTGGCGAGGTCGGCGGCGGGACGACCGTCCACGCGTGCGACGTCTCCGATATCGAGTCCATTGCGACAGCGCGTGATGCGACCATTGCAGCGCACGGCCAGATCGACATCCTCGTCAACAACGCTGGGATTGCCGGCGCAAACGCCACTGTGTGGGACACCGAAGTCGATGAGTGGCGCAAAGTGATGCGCATCAACCTCGACGGACCGTTCCTGTGCTGCAAGGCCCTAGTGCCGCACATGGTGGAGAACGGCTATGGCCGGATCGTGAATGTCGCGTCCATTGCCGGTAAGGAAGGCAATCCAAATGCCGCGCATTACTCAGCGGCAAAAGCCGGCGTCATCGCGTTGACGAAGTCGCTCGGAAAAGAGCTTGCCAGCCACGACATCGCGGTAAATGCGATCACACCGGCGGCGGCCAAGACGGCGATCTTCGACCAGATCACGCAAGCCCACATCGACTTCATGCTGTCCAAGATTCCCCGCAACCGATTCGTTACGGTCGAGGAAATGGCGGGCATGGTGGCGTGGATGGTGTCGGCAGAGAATTCGTTTACGACCGGCGCCGTCTTCGATCTGTCTGGTGGTCGCGCAACCTACTGATGCGACGGCCAGGGTGCGGCGAGGGTGCGGCCAGGATGACCGAGGCGGGCAACCTAGTCCTTACCGTGCCCGCCATAGCGATGAAGTTCGATCCCGTAGAGATCGAGCCAGGCCCGCGCTTCATCCATAGCCGGACAGGTCTTGCGAACAAGCGCCCAGAAATTTGGGCCGTGGTTCATCTCTTCGAGGTGTGCGACTTCATGCGCGGCGACGTAGTTCAAAATCGCAGGCGGCGCCATCACCAGCCGCCAGGAGAACGACAGATTGCCGTTTGACGAGCACGATCCCCAGCGGCTCAACTGATCGCGTACGGAGATACGCTGGGGCACAAGGTCAAGCCGCTTGGCGTGAAATGCAACGCGACGCTCAAGATCCCGCTTCGCTTCCGCCATCAACCATTGACGCAACCGGCGCGGTGCGATGTCGACATCGCCGGGAATGCAGATTTCGAGACTGTCGCCAACCGCTTGGACGCGGACACGAACCCGACGTTGTCCGTCTGCAAGAAAGCGCAACCGATGTGGAACTCCGCGCAACGGTATGAGATTGCCGTGTGCGAACGGTTCCGGTTCCGGCACGCGCCCGAGTCGCTCCCGGACCCAGTCGAGATGGCTGAGCAGGAAATCGCCAGCCTGTTTGAGATCGCAGTTTAGTGGCAGCGTCACGATCACCGCGCGTTGCGTTCGACTGACGCGCAACGTCATGCGGCGCGCGGACGGATGGCGCCGGATTTCGACCGGAGCTTCGAGGCCGCGAACCTTCAGCGCCTCGACGCGTCTTGGGCGCTGAGCGCGTGCTCGACCCATGCGTAGCCCTCTCTCTTGGCCATACTCGGCCCAGTCGGGTGGAAACAACCTGTGTGAACCGGTTGCCGACACAACACTGGCAGGGTGTTGAGACCACGCATGGTCTCCGTTCGCCCCCGCGACACCTTGAGCCACTTGCATCGACACACGTTGGCTACCAACAAGCCAAACAACGGCGCCACTATGACGTTACTGGCCGCAACCGGAACTCTGGATATGTGGCTGTGGCGCATCGTTGACGATTAACACTGTTGATAACCGTTTCCTTCCGGAACGGCTGCATCGAACTAGGGCAGAGATTTCAACCTCTGAGTCACAACATCAAGACTCGTACCATGTGTGAAGTGTGTCACGAATCGCCCGTCGGGTCCCATCAAATAAATGATCGAGCTGTGATCAATTGTATAGTCTGACGTTGAACCGGGATCTGCAACTTTCCGATAGAACACGCGATAGGCTTTCGCTGCAGATGCAACTGATTCTGTCGAGCCTGTAAGCCCGCGCATTCTGGGATGGAAGGCGGATACGTAGGCTGCCATCAGCTCTGGCGTGTCCCGTTCCGGATCGACGGAGATGAAGATCGGCACAATCTTGTCCGCCGATGCTCCGACCTGATCCAGAGCTGCTGACATGACCTGCAGCGCGGACGGACAAATGTCCGGACAGTGAGCAAATCCGAAGTACACCAGCATGTACTTGCCGTGAAAGTCGCGTTCGGTCACCTCGGCACCGGTATGGTCGACGAGTTCGAATGGGCCACCAACCAGTGCTGTTCCCGTAGAGTTGCCCGTCAGCCAGCTGGGCATGGGCAACGTGCCGGTTAGCACGATTGCAGCGAGGCCAACTCCGCCGACAAGGCCGACGATTGCAGCTATGACACCTGACTTTGTCACGTCGAGCCCCTATAACTGATGTAATGACTGTGTTGAGCCGAACCGGCTCGTTCTTCACCCCGGTGGTGAACGGCGCCAGGCCAACCCAGTTAATCATTGCCATGCTGCCGGCAATCGCCAATCGGTCACCATGTCACGTCGGCCAAAGTTGTGTCTGTCTGACCGTCCATCATCCGCACTGGCAAACAGGAGCCGAGACGCGCGAAGCCCATGGCGAACCCATCCTCATCACGGCACTCACAGCCCCTGGCGGCATCCGGGGAAAGCCGCTTGCGTGTACAGACAAGCGTGCGCTTGCGCTGGTTTGCTGTTGCGGGACAGGCCGCGACCGTCGCGATCGTGTTCCTGGGCCTCGGCTTCGATCTGCCCGTCGGCTTGTGTTTGCTGGTTATCGCGATCTCAGCCTGGCTTAATGTCTATTTGCGCATCCGCTATTCTGGTGGCCATCGGCTTGATGCGACGCACGCAACGGGCCTGCTCGCCTACGACATTCTCCAGCTGGCCGCCCTCTTGTACATGACTGGTGGCATAGACAATCCTTTTACCGTTCTCGTTGTCGCACCGGTGACGGTATCTGCAGCAACGCTTCCCCCGCGCAACACAATTGTGTTGGGCAGCCTTGCCTTTGTCGTCACGATTGCGTTGGCCAACTGGCATTTGCCGCTCCCCTGGGTGCCCGGCGAGACTTTCGTGCTCCCAACCGTGTATCGGTTCGGCACGTTCGCAGCGGTAACGGCGTGTTTGATATTCCTGGCGTTCTATGCGTGGCGCCTTGCGAAAGAGGCGCGGCAGATGTCGGCGGCGCTGGCCGCAACCGAGCTGGTGCTGGCCAGTGAACAAAAGCTCCACGCATTGGACGGTCTTGCCGCCGCCGCGGCGCACGAGCTTGGGACGCCGCTCGCGACGATCGTCGTTGTTGCCAAGGAACTTGAGCGCGAGATCGCCGTGCACCCGGAACTCGCCGAAGATGTCCGTCTACTACAGGTCGAAGCTCTGCGATGCCGGGAAATCCTGCAGAAACTGACTCGCGCGCCGACGGAGCAGGACCCGATGCATGCGCGTATGACATTGGAACAGTTGGCCGATGAAGCCGCGGAGCCCTACCGGGATCGGCGCGTTGGCATTGAGATCCGCTCGACCGCAATTGACGGTGAGGCACCAGTCACAGAACGCCGGCCGGGCGTGCTGTTTGGCGTCGGCAATCTCATTGAAAACGCGGTGGATTTTGCAAGCAATACCGTGCGCATCGCGCTCTGGTGGTCCGCCAGCGAGGTCTCGATTACAATTATCGATGATGGTCCGGGCTTTCCACCCGACGTCCTGGACCATATCGGCGATCCCTATGTGACATCGCGCTGGAGCCAGCGAAGCCGCACGTCGGCGGGCGGCCTTGGGCTGGGGGTGTTTATTGCAAAGACGCTGCTTGAGCGCTCTGGAGCACGGCTACACATCGCGAATCGCGCAGCACCGGAAACGGGGGCCGTCGTGCGCATTACCTGGCCGCGAGACCGGTTTGATAATCTGGAATGGACAAATGATGTTGAGATGCCAGCGCCAACTCATGTCAGCATGAACGTCACATAACAGAAATGGTAAAAAAGCGCGTTGCATATGCGAATTTAGCCATCGAATATGCCGTAAAGTATTTTACAGGCCCATTGTGGTGCAGAACTCTGCACTTGGCACAAGATTCCTAATAAGAGCCGGCCGCTTGGCCTCGCATGGCAAAGTGCATATATACGAGACAAATTTAGGAGACAGTGGTGCCCGACGATTTCGCATTCAGCCCCGAAGAGCTTCCTGAGGATGTCTCTCTGGTCATCCTCGACGATGACGTGGCATTTGTTCAGCGGCTTGGCCGCGCCATGCAGCAGCGTGGTTTTGACGTCAGAACGGCGACATCTATCGCGGAAGGACTATCTCACATTCGTGAGAAACCACCGGCGTTTGCTGTCGTGGACATGCGGCTCGGCGATGGAAATGGCCTGGATGTCATTGCTGAGTTGGCGTCGCTGCGGCCAAACGCGCGCACCGTCGTCCTGACCGGTTACGGGAACATCGCGACAGCCGTCTCCGCAGTGAAGTTGGGCGCCGTCGATTATCTGGCAAAGCCGGCCGACGCCGACGAAGTTACGGATGCGCTGCTCGCTCCGGCGAATGCCAAGGCGCCGCCGCCGGAAAATCCCATGTCGGCCGACCGTGTCAGGTGGGAGCATATTCAGCGGGTATACGAGCTGTGCAATCGCAACGTCTCGGAAACCGCCCGCCGGTTGAACATGCACCGTCGTACATTGCAGCGGATTTTGGCGAAGCGCGCACCGCGGTGAGGGGCAAATGCTAGGTCACGTCGTTGCGCGCAATGCCAGGTGAAATCGGTTGCCCGACACGTCAGCCGCCTGACAATGGATCGACTGTAAACTCCGGATCCGCAAGGCGCAGCAGGCGCACGGCCGCAGTGCGTGCGAATAACAGCTGAATGGTCCGCCGACGCGCCCCTGGAACGGCGTCGCGTTTACCATCACGAATGATTTCTCCGCCATAGCGATCCGCCACGATCAGTCCGGTCTCGTCGGGCAATCGCGCGATTGGAAACTCCGGCGCAACGGCGAAAAAGAACCGATCGCAATATGATCCGTACTCCGGCCACTTCGAATCGCTTTCGAAGTCACTGAGGCTGGACTTGACCTCCAGAATCCAGATTTCGCCTTTCATCGTTAGCGCCGCCAAGTCTGCGCGTCGCCCGCTTGGCAGCGTGAATTCGGGCAGGCTTGCCAGCCCGAGGCGGGCCAGCAGCCGTCCGCATCCGCGCGCAATATCGCGCGCCGCATCGGACTGACGACCATCCGGTAGCGGAAACGCTGCGTCGGGCTTGGCATGTCCAACCATCGTGTTGTGTCCATCAGTGTCCGCAGTTGTGGCGCTCGAACTGGAACCGGCTGTCTCGAACTGGTTGCATGGCAGCAGTTCAAGTTTCATCGTCGTGCCATGACAATGCCCAACACTGATGCGGTCAAGACGGCCGCGGCTTCCACGCTGCTGTGCCCATCGGCCAAATCTGAGCCGGCGAGCATGGCGGAACACCTGACCTTTGGTGCTTCACGACGCTGCTGTACCGGGGTGGGTAGGGGTGCCGAACGTGGAGATTATCGGAAAGCGCTGTAATGTTCTTCAAACGTCCCCCTGCTGATAAAACCGTCGCGTCGCGGCCGGAAGCCGAGACCAGCAACGCGGCGGAAGCTGAGATGCAACCGTTGCTAGAGGCTGAGACCCACATCCCGTTGCCTGCCGCCGAGCTGCGCCGAACGATCGACCCGGCGTCTCTCAACCTGACCACAACGGAGGACTTGGAGCCGGCCGTTGGATTGATCGGTCAAGACAGAGCGTTACGTGCGATCGAATTCGCGACGTCGATGCCGACACACGACTACAACCTGTTTGTGCTCGGCCCGCCGGCATCCGGCAAATCGACGGCCGTCCGCGCTTTTCTCAAGGATAAGACAAGTCAGCCGCGCCCGGTCTCGGACTGGATCTATGTTAACAACTTCGAAGATCCGAACCGTCCGCGTGCGCTCGCGCTGCCCTGTGGTCGCTCGCCGGCGCTCCGCGCCGCGATGATTGCCGCTCTGGAGGAATTGCGCCAGACGGTGCCAGCGATGTTCGAGAGCGAAGATTATCAATCTCGGCGCCGCACAATTGAAGAGGGCTTCAAGAGCGGCCAGGAAGAAGCGTTTGAAGTTCTGAAGGCAAAGGCTGCTGAACAGAACATCGCCATACTGCAAACGCCGATGGGACTGGCTATGGCGCCGATGCATGAAGGCAAGGTCGTGAAGCCTGAGGTTTTCAATACCTTGCCGCAGGACATGCGTCAGGGGATCGAGGCAAAGATCGAGGTCCTGCAACGCGAACTCGCCGACATCCTGCAGTCCGTTCCGAAGTCCGAGAAAGAGCGCCGCGAAAAGCTGGCAGACCTGAATGCGGAGTTCGCGACATTGGCTGTCGAACAGGCGCTCGACGACATAAAATCGATGTTTGCGGATTTGCCCGAAGTCCACGCGCACCTGGAGGCTTGCAGTGCCGACCTGATCCGAAACATTGGCGTGTTTCTGTCGTCGGGTGAAGACGAAGGCCAAGTTGTGAAGCAGCCGGTCGATATCTCGCGCGATCCGCGTTTCCGGCGCTACATGGTGAACATCGTCGTCACCAATGGCGCGGAAGAGACCTGCTCCATTCCGATTGTCGAGGAACTCAACCCGACCTACGGAAATCTCGTCGGGCGCATTGAACATATCGCGCAGATGGGCGCGCTGCTCACGGATTTCCTGCTTCTGAAACCGGGCGCCCTTCATCGTGCAAACGGCGGTTACTTGTTGGTCGACGCGCGCAAGCTTCTGATGTCTCCGTTCGCTTGGGAGGCGTTGAAGCGCACGATCAAGGCGCGTGAGGTGCGTATCGAGCAGCCTGCCGAGCAAATGGGCTTCATGTCGACGCAGACACTGGACCCGGAGCCCATTCCGCTCGATGTCAAAGTGATCCTGTTTGGAGATCGACAACTCTATTATCTGCTGGCCGCCCACGATGAGGACTTCAACGGGCTGTTCAAGGTCGAAGCGGATTTCGACGACACCATAAGCCGCACGCCGGACAACGCGGCGGCCTATGCCCGCTTGATTGCCTCGATAACAAAGCGACATGCTCTCAAGCCGGTCGATGCTGGCGGCGTTGCCCGCTTGATCGAGGAAGGATCACGGCTCGCACAGGATCGGCAAAAGCTGTCGATCGAGGTCGGGCGTCTTGCCGATCTCGTCAGAGAGGCCGACTACTGGGCACGGTACGATGACTCCGGTGTCATCCAGCGCGAGCATGTGCAGCGCGCAATCGCTGAAGCGATCCAGCGCGCCGATCGCCTCCGCGACAGGGCGCAGGAGACAATTACGCGCGACATCGTCATGATCGATACATCGGGCGAGAAAGTCGGCCAGATCAACGGATTGGCGGTTCTGCAACTCGGGGCGTTCGCATTTGGCCGGCCCAGCCGGATTACAGCGCGTGTGCGTATGGGACGGGGCCGGATCACCGATATCGAGCGCGAAGCAAAACTGGGCGGCAATCTCCATACCAAGGGCGTCATGATCCTTTGGGGGTTTCTTGCCGGCCGGTTCGCTCAAGATACGCCGATGGCGTTGGCTGCGTCTCTGGTCTTCGAGCAGTCCTATGGTGGCGTCGACGGCGACAGCGCGTCGTCGACCGAGCTTTATGCACTGCTCTCTGCATTGTCCGACGTTCCGATTCGCCAGGGGTTGGCCGTAACCGGCTCGGTCAACCAGTGGGGGGAAGTGCAAGCGATCGGCGGTGTGAACGAGAAGATCGAAGGGTTTTTCGATGTGTGCGCCGCTGGTGGCCTGACGGGGGAGCAAGGCGTTCTGATCCCCAAGGCCAACGTTCAGCATTTGATGCTGCGAGAAGACATTGTCGCAGCGGCTGATGAAGGACGCTTCCACATCCACAGTATCGCAACCATCGATCAGGGCATCGAAGTCCTGACCGGCGTTAAGGCGGGTGACCGGTTGCCGGATGGTACATTCGAGCCGGGCTCGGTCAATGCGCGTGTCGAGGCGCGCCTCAAGGGGTTCGCCGAGGCCAGTCGAAGTTTCGCGCGAAGCGGTGAAGATCAAGCCGGAAACGGAGGAGCTGACACGCCATGATCGCTCATGTTGCAGCAGCGGGTGAAGCCCGCGGCCGCGTCGTTTTGCGGGTGTGCGGCGCCGGACCAAGTGCGGTTGCACTTGCCGCGGCGGTTCACGTTGCGCGGGCTTATCAGTCTCAGCTTGAGAGTGTTTTCATCCGTGATGAGCATGTACTTGCCATGGCCTCGCACCCGTTCACCAAGGTCATCTCACCATCAGGTCGCAGTGTGAAGCACTGGCGGCCTGCCGATATTGATCGCGAGTACCGGGCAATTGAGCGCAAGGTTGTGCAGCACCTAAATCAGCTCGCGACACCCTACGATGTGCCGCTGCATAGCCGCGTGGTCAGCGATGATCCACTTCGGGCGCTAACGGCGGCCTGCGCGGAGGCGGGGCCTTGGAATGTGATTGCACTTGCCGAACCGGTCGGCGGCTACGCTTTTGATCAGCTCGCAGCGATCCTCTCCCATGTTCGGGATGCGACCGGCCTGGTTCTGGCTGGCCGCAATGCCGTCCGGACCGATGGGCCGGTCGTGATCGTTGTTGATGACGTTGCGAGCATATCCGGCGCGATCCGCGCTGGCAGTCGCCTGGCGGAGACGGCCGGGCAGCCGCTGCTCGTGCTGCCCGCGGGCGCCGATGACCCGGAAACGGATGCGCTCGAAGGGCATCTGCGCCTTGCACTTGCGGATGCCAGTGAAGACACCAGCGCCGAGATTGTTGTAACCGGCGCGCTTCATGGTTCGCCGGATGCGATGGCCGAGGTTGTGCGTCGGCTGCGCCCGGGGTTCGTGATCGCGCGACTCGGCGGCGCCCTCATTCCGGACCCCGATGCGTTGCGTTCGGTTATTGGGGCTCTTGAGGGGCCGTTGTTTCTGGTACGATAACGCCGCTTGCAGCGCGGTCTCGCTCGCGAGGTTTCAACAGGCCAACGCAAGCCCCCACGTTGGTTCGCGCAACGTCCTCCGGTGGCGGTAGTGTGCGATCGCACACGCAGCGGTGGTGGAACACGGCAAGGGGCAGGAGCGACCCAGCCAATGGTCAATCACGACGCAAGACAGATAAGAGACGTGGAAACGTCCGCAAATCCCGTCTCAGAGGATGAGCGTTCGCAGCTTGCGCGTGTCTTCCATCAGCTTGCTGCAGAAGCACAGCAGGTCTCGGCCAACACATCCGTCGCGCCGCCACTGATCCTGCTTGTCGTACTTGTTGTCATAACGTTTCTGGGACTAATCGCGCTGTGGACGGCTGTTGTTGTGTTTGCGCTCTTCACGGCGGGATTTCGCTGGCACGTCTGGACCGTTGAGCGGGAGCGAATAGCCAAAATCGCAACACCATTGGAGCAGTCAGATCAACACGCGTCCGCCGAGGCGGCCGAGACGCGTGCGACGCCGGCTGAGCCCGGTTGGCAGACGATTCTTGATGGCTTGCCGGATCCGGCCCTCGTGCTCGATCATGAGGGCTTCATTCTCCACTACAATCCATTGCTCGCAGACCTGTTTCCGCGTGTACGGCTCGGCCAGCCGCTCAGCCATTTGACCCGCAGTCCGGAGTTGCTGTCCGTTCTTGAAGATCCCGCTGAGATGGATCAGAGGCGGATCATCCATCTTGAGGACCGCGTTCCGGTGCACCGCAGCTTATCTGCGCTCTTGAGTTTCCTGCCCGACGAAGGCGCCGATGCGCCCCGCAGCATGATTGTCTTTCGGGATCTGACAGACCAACAAAAGCACGCGCAGTTGCGAGCGGACTTCATTTCGCACGCAAGCCACGAGCTCCGCACACCACTGGCGTCGCTGAAAAGCATGGTCGAGACGCTGCAAGGCCCGGCCCGCAACGATCCGTCGGCGCGAGAGAAATTCCTGGCGATGATGCAGTCGCAGGCCGCGCGCATGACGCGCCTGATCGACGATCTCTTGTCGCTGAGCCGGGCCGAAATGCGCGTACATGTCGCGCCGACCGGGCGGGTCGATTTGAACGAACTTGTTCTGTATGTCGCCGAAGCCCTTGAGCCGATGGCACAGAGTTTAGAAACGACGATTTCTGTGCGCACCGTCGATACGCCGGCATGGGTGCGCGGCGATCGCGACGATCTGGTTCAGGTTTTTCAAAACCTGCTCCAGAACGCGCTCAAGTACGGCAAAGAGGGCGGCCAGGTTCGGATTGAGATGGCGCGCCGCACACGCGTCGGTGAGCGCACTGAGCAGCTCGCAGTGACGATCATCGATGACGGCCCGGGCATCCCTCTGGAGCACATCCCGCGCCTGACGGAGCGGTTTTACCGCGTCAGCGCGAGCGATAGCCGCGAAAAAGGCGGCACGGGCCTTGGGCTGGCGATTGTCAAGTATATCGTCAATCGGCATCGCGGTGAGCTCAAGATTACCTCCAAGCCAGGGGAAGGGTCGCAATTCACCGTGTTGCTAGAGGCGGCCCGCTCCAAGCTCGCGGTACATCGCGGCTAGTTCATTTCCGCTAAAAGCGGAATCGCCTCGCCGGATAAAAATCCCCGCCAAATCAAGATGTTAGATTGTCACAATAGCATTACGTCTATGGTCTACCACGTCAGCAGAGCGACGCTGAGGCATCATGGCTTTGTGGACTCCAACAGGGACGCAGAAAACTCACCCAAACAGGGAGTGATAGCGTGAGCACGAAACTCGTTGCCCTGACGGCAGCGGCAGCTATCGGCCTTGTCTCAGCCGCGGGTTCGGCCATTGCCCGCGACCAGGTTAAAGTCGCTGGGTCGTCGACCGTTTTTCCGTATGCAAACATTGTTGCTGAAGAACTCGGCCGGACGTTCGATACGTTCAAGGCGCCCATCGTCGAGTCCGTTGGTTCGTCCGCCGGCTTGAAGTTGTTTTGCCGAGGTTCCGGCCCGAACACGATCGACATTGCGAACACATCTCGCAAAATCCGCGAAGAAGAAGTCACGGATTGCGCCGAAAACGGCGTGAAAAACATTATCGAAATCAGATTCGGCTACGACGGTATTGTTTTTGCGACGGACATCAAAGGTCCGAGCTTTGAAATCACGCCGAGGGATGTCTACCGCGCACTTGCAGCAAAAGTTCCGATTGACGGCAAAATGGTCGACAATCCGAACAAGACCTGGAAACAAGTCAACAGCGCGCTGCCGGATTGGGACATCGTTGCTTACATCCCAGGTGAAAATCACGGCACGCGCGAAGTCTTCGAAGACAAGCTTCTTGAGGT
Organism: Pseudomonadota bacterium; assembly: GCA_039039985.1. Classification (GTDB taxonomy): domain Bacteria; phylum Pseudomonadota; class Alphaproteobacteria; order Rhizobiales; family Hyphomicrobiaceae; genus JBCBWG01. Next base: position 11,724 of record JBCCOV010000081.1, read on the forward strand.
TGGCTGCGGAGAAGCCGGCGCGACGGAAATCATGACAAAAGGCGGTATGGACACGGCGGCGGTTCGCAAAGCCTGCATCGCTGTTCGCAAGGATGGTGGCACGTTCGAAATTGACGGCGACTACACGGAAACGCTGGGCCGTATGCAAGCGAACAAAACGGGCGTTGGCGTATTCGGTCTGTCGTACTACGAGAACAACACCGACAGGCTGCGAGTCGCCACCATCAACGGTGTAACACCGTCCGTTGAAACAATCTCCACCGGCAGCTATCCGGTTTCGCGCCCGCTGTACTTCTACCTAAAGAAAGATCACATCGGCACGATCCCGGGTCTGAAAGAGTACCTCGAATTGTTTACATCAGCCAAGATGATCGGCCCGGACGGCCCGCTCGCCGCGTACGGTTTGGTCCCGATGCCGAAAGCGGAACACGACGCTCTTCTGGCAAAGGTCAAAGCTCAAAAAGCGATGTAGTTCATCTCATGGCTTTCGTTGTGGACGTGCGTGCGCGGCAGTTTTTGGGGACGGCAAGGGGGCAGTGCGACTGATGGCGACGACCAAGGATACCGCTCAAGCCCTGGCAGCCATGCATCCTGTTCAATTACAGGTCTGGGCGACATCCACAGAACGGAACGCGGGTTCGCCGAGCGGACAGCAGGCGCAGCTCTGGTGCCGCGCCTGTTCATATTCGTGATCAACGCGGCTGCAGTCATCATGCGCTGTCGCCGCCAGCGCAAGTGGTAGACGGGGATAGAATGGCCATGGACAACCGGATTGAGGAAGCCACGCCTGCGTCACCCGCTGCGGCGGCTTTGCATAATCATCCGCCCAAGGTGCAAGCGCGTAGGGTGTCGGTGCACTACGGAGGGAAGCAGGCGCTTTTCGACGTTGACCTCGACGTGCCGCAGAACTCCGTTATGTCGCTGATCGGTCCATCGGGATGCGGTAAATCGACATTCTTGCGGTGTATCAATCGCATGAACGACGTCATTCCGGTCGCGAAGGTCGGCGGAGATATCCACGTCGATGGACAGAACATCTACGATACGGACTTGGACGTGGTTGAACTGCGCGCCCGCGTCGGCATGGTCTTCCAGAAGCCGAACCCGTTTCCGAAGTCGATATACGAAAATGTCGCCTATGGTCCGCGGATTCACGGCATTACCTCATCGAAATCCGAGCTTGATGAGCTTGTCGAAACCAGCCTTCAGAAGGCTGGTCTGTTCGGCGAAGTCAAAGACCGGCTTCACGATACGGGCACCGGCTTGTCGGGTGGCCAGCAACAACGCTTGTGCATCGCGCGCGCCATCGCCACGCGGCCGGATGTTATCTTGATGGATGAGCCGTGCTCTGCGCTGGACCCGATCGCGACGGCGCGGGTTGAGGAGCTGATTGATGAGCTGCGCGAGAATTACACGATCATGATCGTGACGCATTCCATGCAACAGGCTGCGCGCGTCTCGCAACGCACGGCGTTTTTCCACTTGGGTTATCTTGTTGAAGAAGGCGAAACGAATAAGATCTTTACCAACCCAACGGACCAGCGGACCCAAGATTACATAACGGGGCGCTTCGGTTAACAGGAGCCGATACGTCCGGGTGCTTTCATCGACGTTAAGCGATATGGACGTTGAACAATAAGGAAGAAGCACCCTGACCCGGACGATTAGATGAACGATCACACGGTTCGGTCTTATGCCGAGGAACTGGCCGCGCTGGATCGGAAACTCGCTCAGATGGGCGGGATTTGCGAGGACTTGCTGGCGTGGTCGTCGGATGCTCTGGAGCGCAGAGATCCAGCCCTTGCCGGGAAGGTGATTGACCGGGACAAGGCGGTCGACCAGCTGCAAAATGAAATCGAAGAACAGGCGATCCAGATCATCGCCCGGCGTCAGCCGATGGCAAACGATCTGCGCCAGATCATGGCGGTTACACGGATTGCATCGGATTTGGAGCGGATTGGGGATCTCGCGAAGAACATCTCCAAGCGCGTTCTGGCCATTGCCGGCGAGACCTATCCCCGGCCCCTGATTTCGGGCTTGCAGCGCATGGTCGAATTGGCTCTGGCGCAGTTAAAGGATGTGCTCGATGCCTACTCCGAGCGGAACGCGGAACTGGCGCTGAAAGTCTGGCATCAGGACGACCAGATCGACGCCACATACAACTCCGTCTTTCGTGAGTTGCTCACGTACATGATGGAAGATCCACGTAACATTGGTTTGTGCACGCATTTGCTGTTTGGAGCGAAGAATCTTGAGCGGATTGGGGATCACGCGACCAATATCGCAGAAACGGTTCACTTCGTCGTCAGTGGTGAGACGCTGACTGACGATCGACCGAAAGGCGATAAGACAAGCTCCATGTTGTTGGTTCAGAAATAGGAAAAGGTCCGACAAGGACCGCCGCTGTGCGAGCGCAGCTCGCCGCTGCGATGGAGGTTGAACTCATGAGCGCTAAGGTCCTGGTTGTCGAGGACGAGATCCCGCTTGCTGAAACACTGCGCTACAACTTGCAAGCAGAGGGCTTTACCTGTTGCCATTCGGAAACCGGCGAAGAGGCCGAAATCTTGGTTCAGGAAGAGCGACCGGACCTCGTAATCCTGGATTGGATGCTGCCGCAGGTTTCCGGCATCGAGATTTGCCGCCGCCTTCGCTCAAAACCAGAGACGCGGGGCATCCCGATTTTGATGCTGACCGCGCGCGGTGAGGAAAGTGATCGCATTCGCGGCCTATCGACTGGTGCCGACGACTATGTCGTCAAGCCCTTTTCGCTGCCGGAACTCATGGCGCGGGTGAAGGCGATCCTGCGCCGCACAGCGCCGGATCGTCTCGCTGACGTTCTGAAAGTGGGTGATATCGAACTCGACCGCGCAGCGCACAAGGTCACGCGCGGACTGCGCGAGATCCGCTTGGGCCCGACGGAGTTTCGGTTGCTTGAGTTCTTGATGGAGAGTCCCGGCCGCGTCCTCTCGCGCACGCAGCTTCTCGATGGTGTTTGGGGGCGTGACGCGTTTGTGGATGAGCGGACGGTTGATGTGCACATCGGTCGCCTGCGCAAGGCGCTTATTCGCGGGAAAGAGCGCGACCCGATCCGAACCGTGCGCGGCGCCGGATACGTGTTTGGCGAACGCCCGTCAGACTGACGGCCGGGCGCGCGGCTAAGCTCACAGATCGTGAGTCTTTGTCTGCGCTGTTCGCAGGCTCGCGGCTCGAGCGCTGGCTATCCTGCTTGGCTCCGTTCCAGGCCGCGCCAGCGGCCCGGCGCGTTGCGCCGCCCCCGCGGAGGCCCGAGCGCAGCGAGGAATAGCCGTGAGCGATGAGAGTCTTTCATTGCGCTGTTCGCACGCTCGCGGGCTCGCGGCTCGAGCGCGGACCAGCCGTCGAGCGCTGTTCCAGGCCGCGCCTGCGGCCCGGCGCGTTGCGCCGCCCCCTCCCCAACGCGGGAAAACCCGCGTTGGGCATTTCATATGTCGAGATGGCGAATACGCCATCTCGATGGGCCCGGCCGTAAGACCGGAATAGCCCGTGAGCGAAAGCAAGCTAAAGCGACACGTATCAAGCGTCGACGGTTTCCTTGGCGTCCTTGGCTGGCTCTGCGGACAGCGCTGGAGCTTCGGTCGCGGGCTGTTGTTCGATCCGGTCGCGCTTACTGCGAGACTGCGGCGGTTGGAACGCATGACGCGCGTGCACCTCGCAGTACGGAAGACCGGGAACCTTTTTGCGATTGCAGAAACCAAATTCCGCCGTTTGAGGATCGCCGATCGGCCAGCGACAGCCGCACTCCGTCAGTTCGACGAGCGCAACGCGCTCCGACGGCGGAATGTCGAGCTCCTCAGGCGGTGGGACGTAGCGATCACCGTCGGGTTGATAGAGTGCTCGCAGTGCAGGGTTGCCAGATTGCGATATGCGCGGCTTTGCGACTCGCTTAATGGCGCCAATGCGGGCGCGCGGCCTCATCGGTTTGTTGCGTGGCGTATTCACGCGACCGGCCAATCCGAGGCGGTGAACCTTGCCGATTACGGCATTACGGCTGACGCCGCCTAGCCGGCCGGCAATCTGACTTGCGCTGAGACCTTCGGTCCAAAGCTTTTTCAATAGCTCGACACGGTCATCGGTCCAGGACATATCGTTCGCTCCTTGCGAAACTACGCTGAGACGGCCCAATAAAATGGGCACGCCGCCACCCACCAGCAGCACGCAGCGTCGCGGCACAGGTCGATAACGACCAGGCGCACGGACACCTTGCGGCTGGTAACGAACGCAGGACAGAACTGACGCGGGAAACAGAAACACGACTACGGGCGTCTGTGTCGGCTCGATAAACCACCAACCGACCGACGCGTGCACAACCTCGACAACGCACAGAACGCGTAAGAACTCAGTCAAGGTCAAAACGTGCGGTACGCCGTGTTGGTAGCGCGAGAGCACACACATCGACAAGTTGGCGTCGTGTTGCGTGGCCCTATTGACAAGGTGCCGTTGTAACTGCGCCACGTCTGATTCGTGTTCTCTGTATGTTTGGCAGCGAACTGTTGGCGCCCTCCGGTGGTCCCGTTGACAACCGTCTAGAGCGGCGGCGCTGCGTTGACACCTATCGTCGCGAACGCCTATCGTGATTGCGTAGCCGCCCGTTCCAGGCGGCTTTTTGCGTTGGACCACTCGCGCCAAGGAAACATGCGCATGTCAACCGTATCGCCAGCTATCGCCGACCCAATCAAATCTGCACCGTCACCAGCCGTCATGGGGACATATGGCCGCCAGAACGTGGTGTTCGAGCGAGGCGAGGGGTGCTGGTTGTTTGATACGCGTGGCGAGCGATACCTCGATTTCTGTTCCGGCGTGTCTGTGAACTCTTTGGGTCATGCCGATCCGGAGTTGGTCTCTGTGCTGAATGAGCAGGCGCAGAAGCTTTGGCACACGTCGAACCTGTTTCGGATCTCGACGCAGGAGGCGCTTGCGGAGCGTCTGTGCGAGCTCACGTTCGCAGATGCAGTCTTCTTCTGTAACTCGGGCGCCGAAGCCTGCGAAGGCGCAATCAAGATGGCGCGCCGCTATCACTTCGTGAACGGCAGTCCAGAACGCAATCGCATCATTACGTTCTCCGGCGCATTCCATGGCCGGACGCTCGCGACAATCGCAGCCGCCGGCAACGCGAAGCACTTGGAGGGGTTCGCGCCGGAAATGCCTGGTTTCGATCATGTTCCGTTTGGGGATCATGACGCCCTTCACGCAGCGATCGGGCCGGAAACCGCAGCGATTATGGTTGAGCCGGTGCAAGGCGAGGGCGGCCTTGATGTCGTGCCAAAACAGTGTCTGGAGGGCTTACGGGCGCTGTGCGACGAGAAGGGCCTGTTACTCATTTTTGACGAGGTGCAATCGGGAACGGGCCGGACGGGTCGCTTGTTTGCACACGACTGGTCGGATGCAAAGCCGGACATTATGGCAATCGCGAAGGGGATCGGCGGCGGCTTTCCATTGGGCGGGTTCATGGGCACATCCGAGGCGGCCAAGGGTATGACCCCGGGAACGCACGGCTCGACATATGGCGGAAACTTGCTCGCAACGGCTGTTGGACTTGCGGTGCTCAATCGCGTTGCACAGCCCGAGTTCCTTGCTCATGTCGAAGACGTTGCGTTGCGGTTCCGCCAGCACCTGGCCGAGCTTCAGGACGCATATCCAGATGTGATCGAGGATATTCGCGGCAAGGGATTGCTCACCGGCATCAAGGTCAAACCGCCTGCGGGCGACGTTGTCAATGCGTGCATGGATGAGCGGCTTTTGACAGTGATGGCCGGCAACAATGTTGTCCGACTCGTCCCGCCCTTGGTCGTTTCAGCAGAAGAAGTCGGACAAGCGACAACGCGTCTTCGCGCGGCGTGTGAGCGCGTGCGCCAGCAGGCAAATTGACTCGGGTCGACAACTAACGAGGGGCTCGAGTCGTCTCATGACTGTTCGGCACTTTCTGGATATCAGCCAAATCGACAGCGCAACTCTGCGGCAGATTGTCGATGCAGCACATGCGATGAAGAGGGCGGGCAAGCGCCCGCCGGAAGACCTTCGTCCAGACGACATCGATCAGATGGTTCTCTTGATGATTTTCGAGAAGCCGTCGACCCGGACGCGTGTCTCGTTTGACGTCGCAATGCGCCAACTCGGCGGACAGTCCATTGCGCTCAATCACAATGAACTGCAGTTGGGGCGTGGCGAGAGCATTGCCGACACGGGCCGCGTTCTGTCACGCTATGGCGATGCCATAATGATCCGCGCGAACGCGCACGAAACTCTACTGGAGCTTGCCGAGCACGCTTCCATACCGGTGATCAACGGCCTCACAGACCGCAGTCATCCGTGCCAGGTTATCGCAGACATTATGACGTTGGAGGAGCATCGCGGCACAGTCGAAAAGACCTCGGTCGCCTGGGTTGGCGACGGCAACAACGTGGCTGCATCCTGGGTGCATGCGGCTGTCCTGTTGGGGTTTGATCTTCGCATTGCCTGCCCACCCCAGCTCTCTCCGGAGCCGGACGTGATCGCCTGGGCAAAGGCGAAGGGCGGCAATGTGTCGGTCACGGACGATAGCCGGGAAGCTGTCGCAGGCGTCGATTGCGTGGTGACGGACACGTGGGTCTCGATGGGGCAGACGGACGAACGCTATCGCAAGCAGCTGCTGGCACCCTATGCCGTCGACGATGCCCTCATGAATACTGCTGCTGATGGCGCCGTCTTCATGCATTGTTTGCCGGCCTACCGCGGAAATGAGGTGTCGGCAGATGTCATCGACGGCCCGCAATCCGTCGTATTTGATGAAGCCGAGAACCGGCTTCACGCGCAAAAGGCAATTCTAGCTTGGTGTCTCGGCGTCTAGAACATTTCCGCCAGAGGCGGTAACGTTCTCGATCATTCTAGAACAGGCGCGCTCAGGCGTAACCGGTTTCCGCCGTCCAACGCGGTATCGGCCAAAGCGTGATCATTGCTCTTTATCGGACGTAAGAGCCCGATTGACATTCCAGACATAGCTGTGTCGCGGGACATCTGACGTGATCGGTTCGAACAGCTAAAGACGGCATCCGTCTGCGGGTGCAGCGTGTGCAGAACAAATTTATGAGGCCGGTATGGCGGACATCGTTGAGGTGGACGACGCGAAGCTGCGCGATGACGTCGTTGTTCCGTTTCGCACGGTCCAATCAGGGATCAGCGGGCGTCTGGTGCGGCTTGGCCCGCTGGCAGACGACATTCTCAGGCGACACGACTATCCGGACCCTGTTGCCGAGGTGATGGGCGAAGCACTTGCGCTCACGGCGCTGCTCGGCTCACAGATCAAGTTCGACGGCCGACTGATCATGCAGACCCGGTCCGACGGGCCTCTTGGCTTCTTCGTGACGAACTACCGCGTGCCGGGCGAACTGCGCGGCTACGCCAACTTTGACGCTGAGGCTGTGGCAAACGTCGACACTGGAAGCGGCGCGGATCACGGCGCACTGCTCGGCAGCGGGCATCTGGCGCTCACGATTGATCCAGGTCCTGCCATGGACCGCTATCAGGGCATCGTTCCGCTGGATGGCACGTCGTTGAGCGATGCGGCGCGCACCTATTTCCGGCAATCGGAACAGTTGCCGACGTTCATTCGTCTCGCCGTTGCCCGCCATGCAGACGCGCAGGGCGACGGCGCATGGCATTGGCGCGCTGGCGGCATCATGGTCCAGCACGTCTCACCTGACGGTGGCAAACCGCCGCCGGAAGATGCTCCGGATGACTTTCTTCTGGGCGACGACGATCAACATTGGCAGCGCGTCAATATCCTTGCCAGCACAGTTGAGCGCCACGAGTTGATCGATCCGACCCTGTCGCCGGAACGCCTTTTGTTCCGGCTGTTTCACGAAGAAGGCGTCCGCGTCATGGACGATCGGCAACTCAGCGCATTTTGTCAGTGTTCGCGGCAACGGGTCGCAACATTCCTCGGCAGCTTCACAGATGAAGACTTGTCCGGTATGCGCACGGCAGACGGGGGAGTTGTCGTCACTTGCGAGTTCTGCGGGACCGATTACGTTTTCACACCCGACGAGGTTGCGAAGCGTGCCCAGAAAGACAGTTAACGTAACGATCGCGTTGCAACCACGACACCTCTCATAAGATTGCCCAAATAAAGCGCTGGCAGTACGTCTGCGTTTCAGGCACCCAGTGAAGTTGGGAGTGGGTGTATGATTGGGGGACACTGGTGATCATTCTGGGGAGTATCGCGTTTGTCGGGGCGCTTCTCATCGCGCTCGGCACCTATGGCTACCCGTTCTGGTTCGATGTCCTCGGACCGGCGTGGGCGGTTTCACTGTCGTTGTTTGCACAACTTGTGGGCATGACGCTTGTCATCGGGACACTCTTGAAGGGGTCAATCCTGTTGCAGGATCGCCGCTGGCATGCTGCGAGAGATGGTATCGTTAACGACGTGACCCGTGATCTCGAAGAGATCATGAGCGATCTCGGACCGATGATCCGGCGGGCGGATCCGGGCCAGCAAACGATCTTCGATGATTATACACCGTTGCTGATTTCGCTGCGCCGCACATTGGATACGCCGCGGCTTGGAGACCGCCTCCAATATATGACAGCGGGGTTCACGCCGGAAATGGCGGCGTTCGTCAGCCAGTACATTGGCTTGCGGGATGAAATGCGCGACACGCTGCGGATCATCAATACAACCCAGTTCCTCGGCTTTACGGATGGTCATCGCCTGCGCTCA
>JBCCOV010000082.1:0-20189 GCA_039039985.1 Pseudomonadota bacterium
CGATTGCGCGACGCGTCCGGCCGCGACACCACGACGTCGTCCGGCACGGCCAGATTGCCGGCGCGCACCGCTTCGCCGAACGCAGCCTGTAGATCACGCCACCGCATCGAATGGCCGCGAGAACTGGCGAACGCGGCCGCTCGTCTTTAGCAACGCATCGGCCTTTTTCGCTTCCTTCATCAACACGGACCACTCCGGAATATCGTCATCCCACTCGACAAGCGTCGGGAATGCGCCGAAGCGGGCAACCGTGTGCGCGAAGAGATCCCAAACCTCGTCGATCACTTCCCGGTCGTGACTGTCTATGAGCAGGGGCGCGCCATGGTCGTCCGAGTCCTGCGCGTGGCCTGCCAGATGAATCTCGCCAACGGCGTCTGCAGGAAAGCGATCGATGTACGCGTAAGAATCGGTCCCGCGATTGTTGCAGGATACGAAAACGTTGTTGACGTCGAGCAGCAGCCCGCATCCGGATCGGCGGGCAATCTCGGCCAAAAATTCTGTCTCTTCGAAATCTGCTTCGGCGAACTCGACATACGTTGACGGATTCTCAAGCAGCATGCGTCGGCCCAGATGCGTCTGGATCTGGTCGATGTGCTCGCAAACCAGAGCGAGCGTCTCGTTCGTGTACGGCAGCGGCAGCAGGTCGTTCATGAACCCGGTCTCATGGGTCGACCAGGCCAGGTGCTCGGAAAAGCTCGCCGGTTGGTATCGGTCAATCAGCGCGCGCAGGCGATCAAGATGGTCTCGATCAAGCGGCAATGCGCCTCCAACTGACAACCCGACACCGTGTAGCGAAATCGGATAGAACTCCCGAATGCGCGTCAGATAATGATGTGGCGGCCCACCGTCACCCATGTAGTTTTCTGGGTGGACCTCAAACCAGCCAACGTCCGGCCTGTGTTCAAGAACGGCCTTATAGTGCTCCGGCTTCAGGCCCACGCCGGCGCGAACGGGCAGTATGTTGTGATCGCTCGGGTCTCCACTCAACATCGCTTTGATCACTCCTGTCGTGCACATGCAGTCCGCCGAGCGCGGCAGTTCATCACAAGCCGCGGCGCGGGGGCGCGCCCGCACCGCATATCGAAACAGCCGGCGCCGTCGCTTACGCCTTAGGCACGTCGCGTTTCAGCTCTTTCAAGCTACCCTTGCGACCGCCAGGGAGAACCTTGTCCCAAGCCAGCGTCTCGCAAGAACCAGCTGGCACCAGCGTCCAGGCGTTGCCTTGGTAATCAACCTTGGACGTGCCGGCGCACGTTGTGCCCGGTCCCGCAGCGCAATCATTCTTTCCTGCCAGAGAAATACCGAAGCACTTCTCCATCTTTGCGGCCTGAGCATCGGTTGTTGCTGCGCCGCTGGAGACGGCAGCTACCGCACTTGCGACAATAGCTGCTGCGGCGATTTTCTTGCTCATTCGTTCCTCCTGAAGTGAGTACAGCACCAGTTGGGCTGCACTCTAATAGAAACGCCTCGCGCCCCCTTCTGACAAACCACGTTGGCTCACGATCCGTTGAGGCAGCGCGAGCCGCGGGAAAGCACCCGGCGGCATAACGCGGAACACACGACGCAGAATGCCGCTATTCACGGTGTTTACCGCTGATTGAACCGCCGACCAATCAGGGCGCCCGCGATGTTTGTTTTTTGAATGTCGATTGCACCGCCGGCAATCCCCCACCCCCAGGCATCGCGAAAGCGCTGCTCAGCCGCATATTGTTTGGAGTACCCGTAACCACCCATTAACTGCATGGCGTTGCCGGTCACTTCGCGCACCATCTCATTGGCAAAGCACTTTGCGATCGAGGAGTCGGCAATCGACGGAAACCCGTCGGCTGCGCGTGTTGCAGCGCGATGTATCAGCAATCGCGCGGCCTCAACTTTCATGGCCATTTCCGCGATCTTGAGTTGTACAGCTTGAAACTCGACGATTGGCTTGCCGAATTGCTGGCGCTCCTGAACATAGGCGAGCACGTCGTCCAATGCCCCGGCTGCAAGCCCCAAACACATCGTCGCGTTGCCGCACCGCTCCAGGTCAAACGCTTCCATCAGTTTGGAAAAGCCGCCCGCCGGCACAATCAGATGGTCGGCAGGCACGGTCACGTTGTCGAAGAAAATGTCGGCCGTGGTTGTGCCGCGAAAACCCATCATCTCTTCACGGGCGCCAAACGTCAGGCCATCAACACCATCCGGAACATAAACGGCGCCAATACCCTTTGCCCCAAGTTCCTCGCTCATGCGGCAGTACACAACATATCCGTCCGCCGAGCCGCCACCGGTGCACCACCGTTTCGTGCCGTTCAGCACGATCTCATCACCGCCGAGATCCGCCCGCGTCTTAAGATCGGTGAGTGCCGAACCCGCATCCGGTTCGGACATCGCGACCGCAACGACGCTTTTGCCGCTGGTCACCTCGGGGATCAATCGCTGCTTCAGCGCATCCGTCCCGAACCGCTCAACCGCCTTGATGGGACCAACGCAAGATTCGAATATCGGAAAAGCCACGGCCGGATGCACCTTGGCGAACTCCTCAAGCACGATCAGCGCCTCGAGATTACCGAGCCCCAATCCGCCGAACGCTTCCGGCGTATTGATCCCGAGAAACCCCATGTCCGCGTAACGCGCCTTCCAGTCCTTTGATAACGGCACGTTGGTCGCTTCGATTTCTCGTGCAACAGAAACCATCTCGCTTTGAGCGAATTGTCGGGCCGTGTCCTGCAAAGCCGCTTGCTCGTCCGTCAACACAAAGCCCATTAGCGATATCTCCTCCGGTCTTTTTTCATGCGTTCTGATGTCCGTCGCGCCCCGCAAAACTACGCATTCAGAAATCTCGTAAATCCGTCTACGGCGTCGCGTTCGGTGACAAGGCTGTTTTCCGGCGCGGCCCAATCCGCATGTCCGAGCGACATTCCGGAAATCAGTACCTCATCATATGGGATCGCGAGTTCGCGATGCACGACCGGTCCATAGTTACACCACGCCGCCTGCGGACAGCTCTCAAGACCGAAGCCGCGCGCCGTTATCATCACATTCTGCATAAACAAGCCGACATCGATCCAGGATCCGTACTCCAGTGCCCGCTCCATCGTGAAAAACAATCCGACCGGCGCTCCAAAGAACTGGAAGTTCTTGAGCGCTTGCCGCTTGCGGCCCGCCATGTCGTCGCGCGCAATCCCAACCGTTGCATAGAGATCGTAGCCGACTTTCCGCCGCCGACCGAGGTACGGCTCCCACCACTTTTGCGGCGCGTATGGATACTCGTTTTCGACGTCGCCGGCCTCCGCCGCAGCCGTCACAGCGGCAGACAGGCGGAGCTTGGCATCACCTGTCACGACAGTGACCCGCCAGGGTTGCGTATTGGTGCCGGATGGTGCACGTGACGCAATCTTGAGGATCTCGCGGACGGTACCTTCCGGCACTGGATCCGGCCTGAACGCCCGAACAGATTTGCGTTCGCCAACGGCCGACAGGACGCCAAGTGAAGCAACGTCCGCCAGGCGGTTGTCCATTTCGCCAATCCCCTCCATGCTCGAAATTGCGTCCGGCTTAATGACATAGCATTCGCCGGCCGCGAACAAACCGGCCACGAACCTGAACGGGACAAGACATGTCGACTTTGCAGGCCCCTCACCTGCCGCCCGAACTTGCAGATGCGATTGCTGCAGTTCCCCGCGCGCGATTCATCCCGTGGGTCACGCCACTTGAGCCGTTGAAGCGACTGATGGCGGGCGAGGGCGCCACCGTATTCGTCAAGCGTGACGATCTTACAGGTATCGGGCTTGGCGGCAACAAGGTTCGAAAGCTTGAGTTCTACTTCGGTAAAGCAGTAGCAGCGGGTGCGGACACCGTGCTCATTACCGGCGCCGTGCAGTCCAACTACGTTCGGATCGCGGCGGCATGTGCGGCACGCCTGGGTCTGAACTGTCACGTCCAGCTGGAGGAGCGCGTCGCGAAGTCAGACCCTCTCTACCGCAGCAATGGCAACGTCCTGCTCGATGATCTCTTCGGCGCGAGTCGATCGACATTCCCGGTCGGTGAGGACGAAGGCGCAGCCGATGCCGAGGTCGAGCGGCTTGCGGAGGAGATGCGGGCGGCCGGCCGCACGCCGTTCGTCATCCCATTGTCGCCGAACAAGCCTCCACTTGGTTCACTTGGATACGTGCTGGCCGCTCAGGAACTTTTGCGACAGGCGCCGGACCTCAAGCACGTCGTCGTGGCGTCTGGAAGTGGGTTAACCCACACCGGCCTGCTGTTCGGGCTGAAGGCGATGGGCTGGCCGGGGCACGTTCATGCCGTCTGTGTGCGCCGTTCGGCCGAGCAGCAACGCACACGCATCGCAAACCACTGCGCCCGGCTGGCAGACTTGCTTGGTGTCGCCAATCCCGTCGCAGCCGAGGACATTGACGTCGACGATAGCAACCTCGCCCCCGGTTACGGTCAAATGAACCCTGCCATCGAAAAGGCCATGCTGGAGACCGCGCGTCTCGAAGGCCTCGTGCTCGATCCTGTCTATACTGGCCGCGTCTTCGCCGCCGCCATCGCCAAACTTCGGAACGGAACGATCAAGCCAGGTGAACCGACGGCAATCATCCATACCGGCGGCATTCCGGCGCTCTTTGCCTACGAAAGCAGCATTCGCGAATTCGTTTAGCGTATCTTGGATTTCGCTGGAACCTGGACACCCCGTGTGTCCGCGTACCGGCAGCCGTGCGCACGATTTAATCTTTGCGCCGCCCGGAGGTTCCCTTAAGCTCTCGGGATTAATCAACGGCATTGGAATGGCCGAACAGGACGGATTATCAGTATGCAGGCTGAGGCTGCAAACGCGCATGCCTTTCTCAGTGTTCGAGATGTAAAAAAGCGGTTTGGCGACCTCGACGTGCTGCGCGGCATTTCTTTCGACGCCGAGCGGAAAGATGTCATAAGCCTCATCGGCGCATCCGGCTCGGGCAAGAGCACCCTGCTGCGTTGCATCAACCTACTTGAGATTCCAAACGAAGGCTCAATTACGATCGAAGGGGCTGAGATGCCCCTGTCTGCCCCCGCACGGGGCGGGCGACGAATTACGGATCGAAAGCGCCTGCGCGAAATGCGCGCGTGCCTGGCGATGGTGTTTCAGAGCTTCAATCTGTGGTCACACCTGACGATTCTGGAGAACATCGTCGAAGCCCCGGTTCATGTTCTCAAAGCGCCGAAATCCGAGGCCCGCGACCGGGCCGAGGCCTTGCTTGCGCGGGTCGGCATTGCTGACAAGCGTAACGCCTACCCGGCGGAACTGTCCGGCGGCCAGCAGCAGCGCGCCGCGATAGCGCGGGCGCTCGCAATGGAACCCAAGATCCTGCTGTTCGATGAGCCGACGTCCGCGCTTGATCCGGAACGCGTCGGGGAGGTGCTCGACGTGATGCGGGACCTGGCCACGGAGGGGCGCACGATGCTCGTCGTCACACACGAGATGGGGTTCGCCCGCGAGGTCTCGGATCGCGTTATATTCTTGAACAACGGCGAAATCTGTGAGGAGGGTCCACCCGACGTGATCTTCGGCCAACCTCAAACGGACGAATGCCGTCAATTCCTCTCACGCGTCTTGTAAGCAAGATGCGCAAGAAGCTCCGTGCGAGGGCGGAGACAATCCGTTGTCTCACCCTTTCACGCTCATGCATCGGGTCAGCGCACCCGGACAATCCAGCAAGGAGACGAATAACTATGCTTCGCAAAGCCCTGAGCCTGGCAGTCCTTGCCGCGGCAATTTTTGCACCGGCCCTTTCGGGTACCGTCGCCGCACAGGACAAGATCAAGATTGCAACCGAGGGCGCCTACCCGCCATTCAACAACAAGGACGCTGCCGGCAACCTTGTCGGGTTCGATGTCGAAATCGCGAAAGCGTTGTGCGCGGAAATGAAAGCAACATGCGAAATTGTCGCCCAAGACTGGGACGGCATCATTCCGGGGCTCGTCGCCAAAAAGTACGACGCAATAATCGCGTCGATGTCGATTACGGACGAGCGCAAAAAGACGGTCGACTTTACCGGCAAGTACTATGCGAACCATCTGCGGATGTTGGCGAAGGTGAAGTCTGGCATCAAAGGCACAGGTGACTTGTCCGGCAAAACCGTTGGAGCTCAGCGCGCAACGGTCGCAGCCAAGTGGGCCGAGGACAAATTGGGCCGTCGGGCAAGTGTTAAGCTCTACGACACCCAAACGGCTGCCTACGCTGACCTTGAGGCTGGCCGCCTCGACGTTCTGGTCTCGGATGTCTACCCGGCCTTCGACTGGCTGAAGGGTAAATCCGACTTTGAATTTGTTGGCGAGAAAATCGATATCGACGACCAGATCGGCATAGCCGTTCGCAAAGGCGAAGACGGGTTGCGCGAGAAGTTGAACAAAGCCATCGCGGCCATTCGCGCAAACGGCACCTACGCGAAAATCAACGCAAAATACTTCCCGTTTGACATCTACTAAGAAGCCGTCTCAGGCGGGCCAAACGCCACGTTCCGTTTGGTCCGCCGTCCTGCCACCACGAAAGTACCTGCCAGAGCTATGACCGAACAAAGCGTGTTCGAGCTTCTCTCACTTGGAGATCGCGGGTGGGGTGACGAGCTTCTCGCCGGCGCCTGGCTGACGATCCAACTCGCGCTGTGCGCACTGGCCGTCGGCTTGGTCGGCGGTTTGCTCCTCGCTGGCGCCAAGCTCTCCCACATCCGCGCGTTGCGCTGGTTTGCCGACACCTACAACGTGATTATTCGCGGCACGCCTGAGTTTCTGATCCTCTTGATGGTTTACTTCGGATTGGAACAGGCCGTCCGCAGCATAATCGCAGTGTTCGGCTATGACGCCTCTGGCTTTGAAGTTCCCAAGTTTCTTGCTGCCGTTCTTGGTCTTTCCGTGATTTTCATAAGTTATGCTTCGGAAGTTTTCCGCGGCGCATACCTTGCAGTTCCACCAGGCCAGATGGAAGCGGCACGCGCATGCGGCATGTCTACCGCACAAGCCTTCCTTCGCATCCGCCTGCCGCAAATGTGGCGCTTTGCCATCCCGGGCCTTGGCAATCTCTGGATGGTTCTTCTCAAAGACACGTCTTTGGCCGCTGTGATCGCGCTTGATGATCTGTTGCGCCAAGCCAAAGTCGCGAGCGAGACAACACGCGAACCTCTCGTCTTTTATTGTGCGGCCGGCCTGATTTATCTGATCATGACCGGCTTGTCAGACGTCATGAGACATCGCCTCGAGCGCTCTGCGCAACGCGGCATGGGACGCCAGAGCTGAGGGTCGCGCACGATGTTTACAGCCTATCGCGACGCAAAGATCTGGCTCTCGGACAACGCATGTGCCGGCCTGGCGCCAATCACCCCTGAGCTCTTCGGCGCATCCTGCACGCGCTTTATCGACGGCATATTCGTCACTATCGAACTCGTCAGCCTCGCAAGCGTCATCGGCTTTGCATTGGCCATCGCCGTCGTCCTGGCCCGCGTCTCCGGCAACTGGGCCCTGTCGATCCCGGCCTATATCTACTGCTACGTGTTTCGCGGCACGCCGCTGCTTGTGCAGCTTTGGATTCTGTACTTCGGCATCGGTGCGCTTGGTGCAGACGGGCTGGGCCCGCTTTGGCCATTCTTTCGAGACGCCTGGTGGGTCGGGCTTCTCGCCTTGATCCTGAACACCACGGCCTATGTTGCCGAGATTCTCAGAGGCGGCATCGAGAACCTGCCGAAGGGCCAGATCGAAGCGGCAGAAGCTTACGGGCTGAGTTGGACCACACGCATGCGGCGGATCGTGTTTCCGCAGGCCTTGCAGATTGCCTGGCCAGCGTACGGCAACGAAGTGATCTTGCTGCTGAAAGCCAGCGCGTTGGTGTCGACCATCACGGTTCTCGATCTCATGGGACAGATCAGAACGGTCTTCTCGCGCAGCTACAGCCTTGAAATCTTCCTCTACGGCGCAATCATGTATCTGATGCTGACCGGCCTCCTCACCTTGCTCTTGCGCGCAATTGAGGCACGGCTCTCCAACCGCCGCGGCGGCGCAAAAGCGCAATCGTCGCCGACACAAAGCTAAGGCTTGTCGCGCCAAGTCAGATTCACGTCTTTCTTTGCGCTGTTCGCACGCGAGTCTTTACGTGCGCTACCGCTCGCGACAAGCGCTCGCTACTTGAGGGCGGGTTTGCCGTCGAGCGCTGGCTATCCTGGTAGGACGGTTCCCAGGCCGCGACTGCGGCCCGGCGCGTTGCGCCGCCCCCGCGGAGGCCCGAGCGAAGCGAGGAATAGCCCGTGAGCGATAAACAACAAGCACGCGCTATCCTGAGAGCACTGTCCCAAGGCCGCGACTGCGGCCCGGCGCGTTGCGCCGCCCCCGCGGAGGCCCGAGCGAGGCGAGGAATAGCCCGTGAGCGATAAACAACAAGCGCGCGCTATCCTGAGAGCACTGTCCCAAGGCCGCGGCGGCCTCATCCAGGTGGCATTGTCGGCTCGGAGAGGCATGCAATTCACATAAACCGCTCGTCTCGGAACGCCGCGACCGTCCAATCGATGAAAACCCGCACCCGCGAGGAGAGCTGACGGCTTCGGGGATAGAGAAGCGAGATCGGGACGTCTGGCACGGGGATGCCCGGCAGAACAGTCACAAGACGTCCTGACTTCAGATCTTCATCAATGTGAAAGAGCGGCATCTGCGCCAGCCCGAGTCCAAGCCGTGTGGCATCCCGGTAGCTCTCGGGACCGGTGACTGACACGCGTGCAGGCGGCACTACGCTTTGAACGTCATCGTCAATCACGAACTGCAGCGGGCGGATCTCCCCGGTCGTCAGCGATTTTCGCCCGACCATTCTGTGCGCCTCGAGATCGCTCAGGCTTTTTGGTTGGCCGAATGCCCCCAGATATTCCGGTGATGCACACGTGATCCGCTTGGCCATGCCCAACGGCCTGACAATCAGATCGCTGTCCGGTAGCTCTCCCCAGCGGATCGCGCAGTCGACCCCTTCTTCGACCAGATCGACCCATCGGTCCCGTTCGCTGATCGTGAGGTCGATCTGGGAGTATCGCGCGAGGAAATCGGGCAGGCTAGGCATAAGGAAAAACCGGGCCAACGTGCCCTGAACTTCGATCTTCAATAATCCCTTCGGTTCGGCGTCTGCAAAAGCACCATCCGCATCTTCAATGTCGTCCAAAATGGCCCGGCATCGATAGTAGTAAGCTTGCCCATCCAACGTCGGGCGCACGACGCGAGTCGTCCGATGCAAGAGCTGCACGCCAAGCCGTGCTTCCATCTGTTTTATGACGTCCGTGACCGTGGATCTTGGGACACCCGTGTCATGTGCAGCGGCCGTGAAACTGCGCCGCTCCACGATCCGAATAAACAGCTGCATGGCATCAAATCGGTCCATCTCACTCCTATTGTTCGCCTTGACCGAATAGTGATGTCGTTTCTTACCAGATTATCCTGACGTTGGGCAGGCGTAAGTTTCGGTCATCGCCGGCACAGCGCTGGCAAATGGAAGGAAACATCATGACCGATCAAACACAAAGAACAGCCATCGTGACCGGCGCATCACGCGGGATCGGGACAGCAGTCGCCGAACGACTTGCTGTTGATGGATTCAATGTCATCGTGAACTATTCTGGAAGCGAGGCTGGCGCAAATGGCGTCGTCCAGAAGATCGAAGATGCTGGCGGCAGAGCGATTGCGGCCCAAGCGGACGTATCCGATCCCAAGGCCGTCAGGCGGATGTTCGACGCGGCCGAGACAGCCTTCGGCGGTGTCGATGTCCTCGTCAACAACGCCGGCATCATGAAGCTCGCCAAGATCGGCGACAGCGATGACGCACTTTTCGATGCCCATATCGCGGTCAACCTCAAGGGCACCTTCAACACCCTTCGCGAAGCGGCAAACCGGCTGCGTGATGGAGGGGCCATCGTCAGCTTCTCGACCAGCGTCGTCGGCACGAAGCTGGAAACTTATGGTGTCTATACTGCAACCAAGGCGGCGATCGAGGCGCTAACGGCGATCCTTTCTAAGGAACTGCGCGGCCGTAGTATCACAGTCAATGCCGTGGCTCCCGGCCCGACCGCAACCGATCTGTTCCTGAACGGAAAGCCGGCTGAACTCATCGACCGCTTCGCAAGAATGGTGCCGCTCGAACGGCTTGGGGAGCCGTCGGACATTGCCAATGTGGTGTCGTTTCTGACTGGACCTGATGGCTCTTGGGTGAACGGACAGACCCTGCGTGCAAACGGTGGGTTGGTCTGAACGGGCCGATCCTCGAACCATAGCCAAGGAGTGTTCAAATGACAGAAGGATCACAAAAGCTGGTTGTCGCAATCGCCGGCGCATCAAGTGGCATTGGCCAGACGACGGCTTACGCCCTCGCAGATGCCGGGCACACTGTTTATACCTCCACGCGCGGTATCAGAGGCCACAACGCAGAGAAGGCCAACGCAATCCTGAAACAGTAATGGCTAACGCAGCGATCCGTAACAACCGGACTCGATTTCATCGATCAGCGACGATGCCGATGGCTGCCACCCAAGCTCCGATCGGGCACGCCGGGCACGCACGCGGCTATTCGACCCCATCGTGTTTCGCGCCGGGCCGTCGCCCCATGCATCCGCCGCCTCATCCAGGTCCATCGCTTCGGACGCATCGTTGAAGCCCAGCATCCGGCTTATGGCACGGCATATCTCATTCATCGCGTTTTCGCCGTTCTCGGCATAGTAGAACGCGCCGGCGGGTGCGGCATCCAATGCGCGCACGTACAGATCGACCAGGTCATCGATGTGCACGTTAGACCATATGTTCTCGCCCGGACCGTAGTGCTTTGCGACACCCTTTGCTTTGGCGAGTTCGATCAGCCACGGCACCTGCATGCTGTGCGGTTTGACACCGCGACCGAGACCATAAATGAGGCTTGGGCAGATGATGATCGGCCGCAGATCGCGCGATGCATACGAGAGCACCAAATCGTTCAACGCAACCCGCTCGGCACGTGCCGGAGATGGCGTGAAACGCGTGTCTTCATCATAGACATCATCAACACGATGACCGGCAGATTGCGTACCAACAATGCTTGAGCCGCTGGTGTGAATGAACGTCTTCGCCGTTCCGCGTAAGGCCTCTAACAGTGCATACGCGGACGGCTTGTGGTCAGCATTGGCCGTGTTGATGACCACATCGGCTTGACGCGCCGCTTCGGCGAGGCCATCGGTCTCATCGAGATCGCCTAGAACCGGTGTGATCCCCAGAGCCCGCATCTGGGTTGCCGCAGCATCGGACCGAACCAACCCGGCCACGTCATACCCGGCCTTGATGAGAGCGACCGCGACGGAGCCGCCAATGTATCCCGACGCACCTGTACAGAAGATCTTCATCGCCCCACCTCGGTCTGAACCGGCCACTCCGGATCGATGGTAGCCAATGGACGGCACGGACCACAATGCTCATACGACCGAAAGAATGACCGAGGCGCAGACGCAGGAGGGGTCGGCTGCAACCACCAGGTCAAAGCCGACCGGCCGGGGGGCCCTTACGCCTCCTGGCGTCCCTGACCGTTATGGTCGCCACGGCCACTCTCAGGTGCGCGTTCGGCACCGTGCTTCAGGCCATCGCCGTTCAGCAGGACGGACGACGCCAATCCATTCAAGCTGCCAGCATCAAGACCGACGTCTTTCATGAGGTTGTCCAGGATCGGCGCTTGCGCCCGATACCGCAACGCGGCCGCAACGGCTTGATCCGCGAGGTTGCCACCATCGCCACCGGCGCTCGCCTCGGATGCCGGACCACCGGTACTCGCGCCCGACAAGCCGTCCACTTGCACACTCTTGATGCCGTCAATTGCTGAGATCGGCTTCACCGACTGCGAAATGATCTCCGGCAGCGCCTGGATCAACGCAAGCTTGATTTGCATCGCAATTTGCTCGGCCGACAAGACGTTGGCGGCGTCATTCACGGCACGCTGGCCTTCCGCTTCAACGTCATAAACGACCTGCTTGGCCTCCGCGCGTGCCTTCTCCGCATCAGCATCGGCGTGTGCTGCAATCCGGGCCTTGTCGGCATCGGCTTCCGCAGCAACCCGGATCGCTTCGGCCCGATCCAGCGCTGCGGCCTTCTCCGTCTCAGCGGCGACCTTGACCGAGATCGCCTGCTGCTCGGCCGCCTTGCGCGCTTCGATCAGCTCGATCTGTTTATCGCGCTCCGCGATCTCCGTATGCCGTGAGGTCAACACGGCCTCTTCTGCCTGCGCTGCGACCGCGCGCGCCGCATCCGCCTCGGCGTCTGCCTCCGACTTGGCGCGCGACTTGACGGCAAGCGCAATGTCCCGATCCTGCTCGGCAAGAGCGATCTGCTTCGCCTTCTCGACAGCGGCAGCCTCGACGGACTGATCTGCCAGGATGTTCGACTCTTTCACTTCACGAGCCGCCGCGATCTCCGCTTGCTCGGCCTCGCGCTTCTGCTGGGCGCGCTCGCGTGCCACTTGCGTGGTCTGTTCGGCCTTGCGCACTTCGACTTCCCGCTCCTGCTCAAGGCGGGCGTACGCGCGGTCACGCGAAATCAGAAGCCGTTGACGCTCAGCATCGAGGTTCTTTGTTTGAATAAGAACCTCGGTTTCCTGCTCGATGTCATTACGCTTCTTGCGGCGCTCCTCGATTTCCTGCGTCAGCTTCGTCAGACCCTCGGCGTCAAACGCGTTGTCGGGATTGAAGTACTCCTTATTGGTCTGATCGAGCCCCGTCAGCGAAACCGACTCGAGTTCGAGACCATTCTTCAGAATGTCTTCCGAGACGGCCGCCTGGACCTTTTGTACGAACGACACGCGCTGCTCGTGCAGCTCCTCCATCGCCAGTTCCGCGGCCACGGCCCGGAGCGAGTCGACAAACTTGCCCTCGACGAGTTCCTTCAGGGCGTTCGGCTCCATGGTGCGGCGGCCGAGCGTTTGCGCTGCGTTCGCAATGGACTCGAACGTCGGCTGTACACGCACGTAGAACTCCGCCTGCACATCAACGCGCATGCGATCCTTGGTAATCAAGGCCTGCTCGTTCGCGCGCCGCACTTCGAGCCGCAGCGTGTTCATGTTGACGGGAATGATCTCGTGCAGCACAGGAATAACCAATGCGCCGCCGTTCATGATCACTTTCTGCCCGCCGAATCCCGTTCGGACAAAGGAGACTTCTTTCGAAGATCTGCGGTAGAGGCGGGCGAAAATCATGCCGATTGTCAAAAGGGCCACGAATATAATGCCGACGACGATCATGATCTCAACGAGACCAACGCCAAATGATTCAGGTTGAATCGGAGTCATAACAACCTCCTCTGACACGTTAGAACACTGCCGCCTAAACTGGCGCCGCTTCGGCCGCCCCTCCCTCGTTGGCCCTTATGCGCAGCCGTCCATCCGATGCGATACCCGGTTGCCGAGCTGGGCCGAGAAGTCGGAGCGGCTCCGGAAAAAATCTGAGAAAAGTCAGCTCGATAGAAATGCGTTGGTGTTGCGAATCCCCCGGAAACGGATTGCACTGACCTGGCTGGTCAAAAGCACCTCGGTACCCTGCTCGAATCCGGCATCGTCATCGTCGGGCTCGACAAGGACGTAGTGCATCTGCCCGTGGACATCGCGCAGCTTCGCTTCCGCAGGCACGCCAACGCGCGCAACCCCGCGGGTGATCGTGGCCAGCTTGCCAACGAACGTTCGCGATGAAACAGCCTCGGTTTCCTCCTTGGGCATCACATGCGCCAAACTCAGCCCGAGCCATCGCGTCGGCGGCAACGACAACGCAAACGCCAGGAATGCTGCGAGCACGGCCGGCAGATAAAGCCCGACAATCCACTTCGACGCGGCCTGTACGGCGAAGCCAATCAAGCCGAATGTCGTCAGGAACGCGATCAACAGAACGAGTGCAGGAACGCGTCCTAGGCATAACCACCCGAGCATGGCCGAAAACCAGCCATCAGCCGCACCATCGACATCGGCCGCCGCGTCCGCTTCGATATCCGGAAGGACCTCGTCGAAGAGACCGGCGGGAGACACGCCAAGCAGCGTGCCACCAACTTCCGCAACCGACAAAACCAAGACCAGGCCAAGCGAGATCGTAAACGGAGACATCGCCGGCGAGAAAACATGATCGATCATCAGTCACGTCCTCCCACTGCCTTCAATGCAGCCAGCCGCTCTTGAACGCGATGCTCACGCGCCACCCTTTCGAGCTCGGCGAGCTTCGAAGCCGTGACACGGTCAGCGCGCGCCGTCGCCGCAACGCCGGCCGTTCCTTCGAACACCCGATTGAAGGCGGATTCCGCCTTGTCTGCGCGCTTCTCTGTTGCCAACTCGACAGCGATGGTACCGTTCGCCTGATCGTTCGCACCGTCGGAAGATGTCGCATTGCGCGACTGCAGAAAGGTTGCGAGATCGGCGTCCATTTCGCGCTTCCGAGCTGTCAGAGCGACGACGTACTCTTCAAGATCCGACTGCTCAGCCGCTGCCGCCTTCATGGCAACTTCGAGAATGGGGATCTGCGCCTCGATATCGAGCTGGCGTGCAAGTGCCGCTTCCGCGAGGTCATCACGGCCTTCACCAACGGCAAACTGGGCACGCGCGCCAAGGTCTTCGTGTTTGGTGTTGGCGTCCATCAGTCGCTTGCTGGCGTGATGACGGTTCGCAACCACCACACCCAGACGATCGCGCACGTCGTCTATCGCGCGATCAATCTCACGGATCGCCTCGCGCATCACGCTTTCCGGCGCAGCGTTTTCGAAAGAGTCGACGAGGTCGTTGAGCCCACCGGACACAAGCCGCTGCACGCGGGAAATCAGGCCATCTGCCATTTCAAGCTCCTTTCTTGTTCCGTTGGTGCACACGCACCAGTTCTACGAGCTCCATCACGGCTTCCATTTCCGCCGTGAAATTCTCCTCGCCGTAAACGCGCACTGGCGATGTCAATCCAACCGTCACAAAGTCCTTCAGCAGCACGCACACCTGGTCGAGAATCTCTTTCTCGAACTCGATCAGGCTCTCAGGCGAGGCGCTGTCATTCGGTCCGGCAATCAGCCGCGCCATGATGTCGGGCAGCCGCTCATAGAGCTTCAGAACGACGTCCGACTTCCGACCGAGCTTGCCCTCGCAACGGCGCACGTTGCGCCGAGCCGGGGTTGCCATTTCGCGCAGCAGCAGGCCGCCTTCCGAAGCGTCCTGCATGCCCGTGTGACGTCGCCGCGCCTCATGGAGAATGGCGCGCAGCTTTTCTGACGGCGTCACCGCATCCGGCACCTGAAGCTCTGCCAGAAACAGCGCGTCCTCGTCGCTGACCCGAACCGAGAGAGGAACAGACTTCGCTGTCATGGCGTGCGCCCAAGCCCTGAAATCAATTGCATGTTATTGAATACATATGAATGCAAATTGTGACATTCAAGTAATGAACTCCCGGAAATGTGCCTCTACTGTGCTTTTTTGTGATCATGAGAACGCCGACACATCTGGGTTTGCCGTCCGGATCTTTCGGACAAAGGCGGAGTCATTTCACCGGCCCACATCTCATGTTCGCTTCACGTGGACGACTGCCCAGGAACACCGAGAGAACAAACGTGGGATGGTTGCAACCAAACCTGACAGGATCGAAACACACACAGGGTGACCGCTAGTGCGGACTTGCGAACAGCCGACGGGTCGTCAGCGCGCAACGACGACCTGTCGATCCGGCCGGCGACCTAGTTCACGGCGTAGAGCCGCCTGCGGCAAAGGCCGCGTTCCAAAGCAGCCGGCGATCGCGCAAACCGCTCCGATCTGCGATGATCTTTATAAAATTCCGACTTGAGTGCTTGATTTCATTAAAAATTTGAATACTAATAGTTAGTATGTCAACTAAAAGCTTTAAGTTTCATCTCCTCCTGCATTCCGCGCATCTGGTCGAAGACCGCCTGCGCAGAAGGCTCGCGCCACACGGTCTGCAACCTCGCCAGGCGCGCATCCTTGATGCTCTCGATCGCTTGGGGAAAGTCTCGCAAGTGCGGCTGGCAACCGAGTTCGCGCTGACGGCCGCAAGCATAAGCACCATGACGTCGCGATTGCTGGCCGCAGGCCTCATCGAACGACACGTCGATGAGAGCGAGCGGCGCAGCAACGAACTCAGTCTGACACGGCGCGGCCGCACGCTGCTGAAAGCCGTCCACAAAGAGTGGGCGGCAATCGACCGGGACATCGCAACCGTGATGGGGGCGGACTCTGCAAATCAGCTGGCCGAGTTGACGCGCACGCTACACGATGGGCTCGGTGGGTTCGCGCCGGGGACGGCGACCGAAAATGCCAAGCAACAGACAGTGCGGCGGGGCAGGCGCTAATGCGTGCTGTTCTCGCTTGCTTTCGCTCAGGGCTGTTCCTCGCTTCGCTCGGGCCCCATCGAGATGGCGTGTTCGCCATCTCGACATGTGAAATGCCCAACGCGGGAAAACCCGCGTTGGGGTGGGGGCGGCGCAACGCGCCGGGCCGCAGTCGCGGCCTTGGAACCGTCCTACCAGGATAGCCCGCGCTTGTTGTTGATCGCTCACGGGCTGTTCCGGCCTGCGGCCGGGCCCTCCGCGGGGGCGGCGCAACGCGCCGGGACGCAGTCGCGGCCTGGGAACAATGCTCTCAGGATAGCCCGCGCTCGAGCCGCGAGCCTGCGAGCGCGCGAACAGCGCAAACTAAAACGCGCTCAAGTAGCGAGCGCTTGTCGCGAGCGGTAGCGCACGTAAAAACTCGCGAACAGCGCAATTAAAGACTCATCGCTCGCGGGCCGCTCCCATACGACGGCACATTTGCGAAACGAGATGACCAAGCGCCTCCGCCTCGCGATAGCGGCCGAGATCAGCGAGGGTAATGCCGAGATTGGTCAGGGTCGATGCAAGGACAGGCAGGAAGTCCGCGGGCGCGTGTTCCGCCAATACGATCCGGATTTGTGCGGCTTCTTTGGTCGCGGACAGGGCGGCATCCGCCTGACCGAGACGTGCGAGATAGCCGCCGAGATTATTGAGACTTACGGCAAGATCCTTGAGAAACAGATCGGGCTGCTCCGCCGCCAGGTAACGGCGAATTGCGACCGACTGTTCTGCTGCGGCATAAGCTTCGTCCAACCGGCCAACGTGAGCAAAATCAACGCTGATATTGTTGAGGCTTGCCGCCAGGGTCGCCAGATGCGCCATCGGCCGGTGGTGCGCCAAAGCGCAATACACGTCGACAGCGCGCGCACTAACGGCGAGGGCGCGCTCGTGATTGCCGTCGCAACTCAGGTCAATGCCGAGATCTGTCATTTGCGACGCCAATTCGGGCAGCACCAGCTCTGCAATCAGACGCGAGTCAGCCGCGAGATTTGGCATCGGCGATAGCGGTGTCTCATCGTCATCGCGAACACGAGGCGAAACGAGGCTGTCGCGAGATATCTCCGCTGCGGCGTTGGCGCGGGCGCGGGCGAGTTCGAAAACCAGCTCAGCGGATTGCGCGTCGCCATCGCCGAGATCCTCGCCCAATCGATTGATAACGGACAATGGCAATGCCTGCGCCAAGGCGTCGGCGAGCGTACTGATTCCAGAGGCGACCTGGTCGGTGACATGCTGCCCGCTCATCTGCCCAGCCATCGCTGCGATTGCCCTTATCCGCCGAGGCCGGCGATGACCCCATCCACGTTGGTTACGGCAGCCACGTTGGTCAGCGCATAGCTGATTGAGGCGTTGTGCCAGTCCGCATTCATTGTCGAACAGGCGTCCTCAGGCACAATCATCACATAGCCCTTGTCGGCCCCCGTACGCGCCGTGTGCTCAATGGACATGTTCGTCCACGCGCCCGTGACAATCACCACGTCACGGCCTTCCGCCTTCAGGAGCGTCTCAAGCTGCGAGCCCTCCCAGGCACTCATGCGGTTCTTGCGCACGATGTGATCGCCGGATTGCGCTTCGAGGCCAGGCACGGCCTGCGCCCCCCATGTCCCGTCGACCAGGGCACGGGCTTCGATCAAGCCCTCGAAGAGTGGTGCGTTGAGCGTAATGCCCCGGCCGCCGGGCACCACCAAAAACCAGACATGGATCACGGGAATACCCGCTCGGCGACAGTAATCGGCAAGGCGTGCAGCGTTCGGGATCGCGTTCTGCTCGCGGCAATGGATGGGCGAGCCAGTTTCGGCGAACGCGCCGCCGTCCATGACGACGTCGTTTTGCATATCCTGGATAATCAATGCGCAGCGGTCGCGATCCAAACTCAGATCACGGGTCAGATTGGGCACAGAGGACGTGCGGGACGGCTCAGCCCGCGCGGTCGGAGGCGGCGACGCTGAGCTTGTATCCGCGTGTCCGGCATCGACCCGCATAAACGGTTCATTGCGCGGGCCGACTTTCGTGTCGACGGCGTAGAGCGACGTGGTGGCACACATGAACAGCGTGCGCCAATCCGGGCCGCCCCAATGCATGTTGGCCACGAGTTCCGGCACGCCGACCTTGCCCAGCAGCTGACCGTTCGGATCGTAAACCCAAACCCCGCCCGGCGCCGTCACCCAGATGTTGCCGTTCTGGTCGCACTTCATCCCGTCGGGCACACCGGGTTGCAGCGTACTCTTGATGCCGGTCGCCAAAATGCGCTGGTTGCTCAACGACCCGTCCCGCGCAACATCGAAGGCACGAATGTTCGCTTGCTCGGTATCGTTGACGTAGAGCACCGTCTCATCCGGCGAAAAGCAAAGGCCATTTGGCATTGTAAACAGATAGCGGTCCACGAGCAGCTGCGGCTCCACGGCAGATCCCTGCGGCACGATCCGGAACACACCTTGCCAGCCGAGTTCGCGCGGCCGCTCAACGCCGAACCCCGGCATGCGGCCATACCATGGGTCGGTGAAGTAGATTGACCCATCCGAACGCACGCAAACGTCGTTCGGGCTGTTAAGCTCCTTGCCCTCGAAGTGCGATGCCAAAACAGTCCGCTCGCCGTCGGAACGAATCCGCACGACAGATGACGTGGCGTGTTCGCAAACGATAAGATCCAGGTTCCGGTCATAGGTCATGCCGTTGCCCTTGTTCGAGGGCCGAACGACTTCGCGGACACCGGACCGATCCCACCGCCGACGCACATCTCCCGGCATGTCGGAGAAGAGCAGATAGTGCTCGCGCGGATGCCAGATCGGGCCCTCGGTAAACGTGAACCCGGATCCCAATTGGCGCACCGGTGCGTGCGCGTCAATCAACGTGCGGAATTCGGGCCGGACGGCTTCATGAGCCATGGTCATCAATCCAACTGACTGTTTATGCCGGGTTATGCCGGAAACCAACTGCGTCGCGGAAGCGATTCCATAATCGGTCCCGGAACCTCCATGCCAAGACGCCCGACGATCTGACTGCGCTCGACTTTGGCTGGTCGATCGTGCACCGGCAGCAGGAACTTCGACGACGACAGCAGTTTCTTGATCGCCGCCTTTTCCTGCCGCTTCGTCGTGGAATGGTTCCCCGTCACGCGCGGCTCATGGTCGTGAATCTCGTGCAGCGGATTCACGATCTGATCGTTGAAGTCGTAAATCACATCGCCGCAAATCGTAGCGCGGCCCTCGGCCGTCTCGACGTGCACGTTCATCGAGCCTTCGGTATGGGCACCGGCCCAGTCCACGGTGACGCCCGGGATCAGCTCAACTTCGCCTGTGATCTCCGTGTCCTCAAATCGCAACGCGCCCGGCGTATGCAGTCGCTCCACAAGATGCTGAATATCCGGCTTTGGATACTGCGGATGCATCAAACCTGAAACCGAATGCTCCAGCTCGCGCCGGTTCAGAACCACCGTGGTTGTCATTGGAAAATGATCATCCTTGCCGGCATGATCGATATGGAGATGCGTGTGGCAGACGTAGCGAACATCACCGGGCCGCAGGCCGTGTCGGTTGAGCTGGTTCTCAATCATGTTCTCATGGAACTGCAGCCCACGCATGCCGAGCGTCTCCATGATCGCATTGTCGCGATAACCGGTGTCGACCACCACCGGATACTCGCCGCCGACAATCAAGAACCCGTAGACGGGAACCCGGCGGACTCGACCGCAGTCGCGCCCAAGCACGAGGAAGCTCGACTCAAGCTCGATATCACCGTAGTCGAGCACCTTAATCTCAAGTGCCATGTTCGCCTCCCTTAAAGCTTGTATATGCGTGCCGCCGTTTCAGAGAAAATCGCCCGTTGCGCGTCCGGACGAAAGTCGGCGGTTGCAGCCTGGTAGGCTGCGA
>JBCCOV010000083.1:0-20137 GCA_039039985.1 Pseudomonadota bacterium
CCTGGCTGGATCATGCGCTACGTGACCATACCGCAGGCCTTGCGGGTCATCGTACCGCCGACGACAAGCCAGTATCTCAGCCTGACGAAGAACTCGTCGCTCGGCGTTCTGATCGGCTATCCGGATCTCGTTAACGTCGGCAACACGACCCTCAATCAAACCGGACAAGCGGTTGAAGCGATTGCCATCATGATGACGGTCTATCTGCTGATCAGTCTGACCATCTCGCTGTTCATGAACATCTACAACCAAGCGATTGCGCTGAAGGAACGGTGAGGATTACCCCATGACGGATCACACCCTCGCCCCTGCAACAACGGCGCAGGTCGCAAGCCCACGCAGCACAGCGCAACCGCCGCCGAGCGAATCCGTGCCGGTGGTGCGCTGGTTGCGGCAGAACTTCTTCGGCTCGGTTTCCAGCACGATTTCAACCATCGTTTTCGTATTGTTGCTGCTCTACTTCGTGCCGGGGTTTGTCCGCTGGGCGTTTGTCGACGCTGTCTGGATGACGGCGGACCATGAAGTCTGCCGTGCGGCCTCCGGCGCTTGCTGGGCGGTCATTCGCGAAAAGCACCGCCCGATGCTGTTCGGCGTCTATCCCTACGAAGAACACTGGCGGCTCGTTCTCGCGCTCACGGTATATCTGGGCACTGTGATCATAACGATGCAGCGCCGGTTCTGGGACGTGAGGATCTTAATCCCGCTGTGGCTCTTCACGTTGGTTGCGGTTGGAATTCTGCTTTGGGGCGGCGTGTTCGGTCTTACGTTCGTGGATACGACCCAATGGGGCGGGCTCCCACTCACCATGGTGCTCTTTACGGGCACGGTCGTGATCGGCTTGCCAATTGCCGTCTTACTTGCCCTCGGCCGACAATCGAAGCTGCCGTTGGTGAAGGCGGTTTGTGTGACTTTGATCGAATGCCTCCGTGGCGTGCCGCTCATCACCATCCTGTTTGTCGCGGTGAATGTCTTTCCCCTGTTCCTGCCCCAGGGCGTGGAGCTCAACAAACTGCTGCGTGTGATGGTTGGCATGGCGATTTTCTTCGCGTGCTACCAAGCGGAGGTCATTCGCGGCGGGCTACAGGCCATCCCGCGCGGACAGCATGAGGCGGCAGCATCGCTCGGCCTGTCATATTGGCAGTCGACGTCACGCATCGTGCTACCCCAGGCGCTGAGGATCTGCCTGCCGGGCATGGTCAATCACATTATCGCGGCCCTCAAGAACACGTCGTTCGTCTTGATCATCGGGCTGTTCGATATCCTGACTGCGACAACAGCCGTTATGGAAGACCCACTATGGCGTCGCTTCTTCGTCGAAGCCTACCTGTTTGTTGCGCTCGTCTATTTCGTCTTCTGTTTCGCACTTTCGAAGTACAGCCAGAACGTCGAAGTCTGGCTGAATGAAGGTCGGAATCGATAACATCTGATTGCGGCCAAGGAGGCCCAGTTCATGCAGGAAGTAGCCGACGCGACATTGAGCAGGGCAGACCAAGCCTCAGATCCCGTCATCCACCTGGAAAGCGTCAACAAGTGGTACGGCAAGTTTCACGCCCTCCGCGACATTAATCTCGACATTGCAACAGGAGAACGGGTCGTTGTCTGTGGTCCATCCGGATCGGGGAAGTCGACGATGATCCGATGCATCAATCGGCTTGAGGAACATCAACGTGGCACCATCATTGTCGACGGCATCGAGCTGACGGACAACATCAAAGACATTGAAGCCGTCCGCCGAGACGTCGGCATGGTCTTTCAATCCTTCAATCTGTTCCCGCACATGCGGGTCATCGACAATCTGACTTTGGCGCCCATGCTTGTCCGCCGCATGACCAAGGCGGAAGCAGAGGACATGGCGCTCAGTTTTCTGGAGCGGGTTCAGGTTGCCGACCAAGCCTACAAGTATCCGGGCCAGCTCTCTGGTGGTCAGCAGCAGCGAGTCGCGATCGCACGGTCCCTTTGCATGCAACCTCGGATCATGTTGTTCGACGAGCCAACATCCGCGCTGGACCCGGAAATGATCAAAGAGGTCTTGGACGTGATGGTCGAGCTCGCCAATGGCGGCATCACCATGGTTGTTGTTTCGCACGAAATGGGCTTTGCACGCACGGTGGCCGACAAGATGGTCTTTATGGACCAGGGCGAGATTGTCGAGATCGCCAAGCCGGATGTCTTCTTCACGAATCCCAGCAGTGACCGCACGAAACTGTTCCTGAGCCAGATCCTCAGCCACTGACGCGTGCCGCAGACAACACGCCCAAGCGTTGAGGAGATGTATGATGACCATGGCAGACAGTTCGACCGAACCGGATTGGGCGGCAATTCGCAGCCAGTTCCCGTTTCTTGAGACCAGCGCCTATTTCGACATCGGCCGCAAAGCAGCCCTGCCGTCGGCGGCAAAGGCAGCAGCAGATGCCTGGTTCGAGGACGTGTACGGCACCGGCGGCGCGAACGCGTTCTCGATGGACGGACAGGAGCAGACGCGGCAGGTCGTTTCAGACACGTTCGGTGCGCCACGCGACAACATCGCGCTCATCAAGAACACGTCCGAAGGCATCGGTGCAATCGCCTGTGGCTTTCCCTTTGAGCCCGGCGACAATGTCATCATCAGCGAGCATGAGCACGAGAACAATACATTCCAGTGGCTTCACGCGCGCGAGCGCGGGATTGATGTGCGCTACGCCAAACCGGATGCCGACGGCTGCGTGCGCCCGGACGCTTACGTTGACCTGATCGATAATCGAACACGCATTATCGGAGTTGCATGGGTTGCCTACGGCAACGGTTACCGCGCCGACATGGTCAGCCTGTCAAATCTTTGCCGCGCGCATGGCATCAAATTGGTCGTCGATGCGATCCAGGCGATCGGGGTGATAGACCAGCGCGTCGATGCTCTTGGCGCCGATGCCGTCGTGTCCGGGGGCCACAAGGCACAATTCAGCGTGACGGGTGCAGGCTTCATGTACCTTACGCAAGAGATGATCGAGCTGGTCAGGCCGCCGATTGCAGCGAAATATTCGTTCGAGTCGATCGATCGTCATGTCCCCGATCCGGTTCTGCGCAGCGACGCTCGCCGGTTCGAATACGGAAACCCGAACTTTCTCGGGCTGGCGATCCAGCGCGCTTCAGCGGACTTCGTCCGCCGCATTGGTCTCGCCAACATTGAGGCCAGAGTCCGCGCGCTCACCACCACCTTGATCGACGCCCTGGAAAAGCAGCAATTCAAGGTCCTCACGCCAAGGCCGTGGCATGAGCGCGCCGGCATTGTTGCATTCGAGGTTCCGGGCGATGCGGCCAAGCTCGAAATGAAACTCCGTGAGGACGGCATTCGAACCGCACACAAAGACGGTCATATGCGATGCGCCGTTCACTTCTATAACTCTTACGACGACATTGATCGCCTGATGGCGGGTCTGTCGAGGTACGCACACCATGATTGATCTCGTCAGCGATACGGCCACCAAGCCGACCGCGGGCATGCGCGAGGCCATCGCACAAGCAGATGTTGGTGACGAGCAACGCCACGAGGATCCGACTGTTACATTGCTATGCGAGCGAGTCGCGGACATGCTTGGGGCGGAGGCGGCGCTGTTGCTGCCGTCGGGCATCATGAGCAATCTCGTATCCGTCGTGGTGCACTGTCGTCCGGGAGACGAAGTCGTAACGGCAGCTAACGCACATGTGGTGGGGTCAGAAGGAGCAGGCGCAGCCGCGATCGGCGGCGTCCAAATGGCCCTGATCGACGCACCCGACGGCCGTTTCGATGCGCCAACGCTCAAGGCGCATGTTCGCGCCAATCGGGCACGCGCGCCTCGTCCGAGCCTCATCTGGGTGGAAAACACATCAAACGCCGGCGGCGGCACCTGTTGGAAACTGAACTCACTAGCAGCCATCTCAGACGTGGCGAAGGCGCACGACTGCCGCATGCATCTGGACGGCGCCAGGCTGTTGAACGCCGCAATCGCAACTAATACACCACCGGCTGACATCTGCCGCTTTTTCGACAGTGCCTGGATTGACCTCTCAAAGGGTCTTGGTTGCCCGATCGGTAGTGTGCTCGCCGGTTCGCGCGCGTTTATTGACGAAGCCTGGGTTTGGAAACATCGGCTGGGCGGCGCAATGCGCCAGGCCGGTATCATTGCCGCTGCCGGTCTGTACGCACTCGATCACCATGTCGATCGCCTCGCCGAAGACCACGCCAACGCTCAGCGCCTCGCACAGCAGCTACGAGACATTTCCGGCGTCAAAGTCGTTGGCGATGCGGTTGAAACCAACATCGTCTTTGTCGACGTGTCCGGTACGGCGCATTCCGCCGCCGAAATCGCGAGCGCTCTGGAAGCGTACGGCATGCGCATGGGCGTTTCGGGCAGCTCCAAACTCCGCGCGGTGACCCACCTCGGCGTTTCCGCAAGCGATGTTGATGCGGCAGCCCAAGCCTTCAGGCGTGCCGTCACAAGCCCGAGCTAAGGCAACGTATCCGCGTGGGACGCGATCGCTTCGCCGCCCTGCACCTGAAATGACTGAGGAGTAATTTGCGATGCCTGTCTCCGACATAGAACTCGAAATGTTGACGCCGCGCATGTCGCAGTTTGCCGAGTCACAAACCATCGCAATGAGCCGTCGCGCCCGCGAGCTGATGCGCCAAGGCCGCGACATCATCAAGCTCAGCTCGGGCGAACCCGACCTCGAAACACCTGGGCATGTGCGCGAAACCGCAAAGCAGGCAATTGATCAAGGGCTAACCCGCGCATCCAACGTCGATGGGCTGCCGGAACTGAAGCGCGCTGTCGCAGACAAACTCAAGCGAGAGAACGGGCTCGACTACGCCGAGGATGAGATCATCATCGGCACCGGCGCCAAACAGGTGATCGCGAATGCCGTGCTTGCCACTGTTGGCAATGGCGACGAGGTGATCATTCCGGCGCCGTATTGGGTCTCCTACCCGGACATGGTGCGCCTTGCGGGTGGCACGCCCGTGTTCGTGGATTGCCGACCGGAGCGCGGCTTCATGCCAACGCCGGAAGACATTGAAGCAGTGATTACGCCGTCGACAAAATGGCTCGTGATCAACAACCCGAACAAC
This sequence comes from Pseudomonadota bacterium, assembly GCA_039039985.1. GTDB lineage: Bacteria > Pseudomonadota > Alphaproteobacteria > Rhizobiales > Hyphomicrobiaceae > JBCBWG01. Next base: position 5,081 of record JBCCOV010000083.1, read on the forward strand.
CCCACCGGAGCCGTTTGGGATCGCGACACGCTTCGCGGAATTGCAGACGTTCTCAAGCGCCACCCCAAAGTCCATGTCATGACAGACGACATCTACGAGCATCTCGTCTATGACAACGCCGTCGTCCACACGTTCGCGGCGATTGCGCCGGAACTCAAATCGCGCGTGTTGACCATTAACGGTGTGTCGAAAGCGTTTGCGATGTCCGGCTGGCGGATCGGCTATGGGGCTGGTCCGGTGTGGCTCATAAAGGCGATGGCGAAGTTGCAATCACAAATGACATCGAATCCCACGACGGTGTCCCAACGCGCCGCAATCGCCGCACTTGACGGTGACCCGTCCGGCCAAGACGCGTATCGCGCAACATTCAAGGCACGCCGCGATAAAATGGCCGCGATAATATCAGCAACAAAGTTCCTGGACTGCCACGTGCCGCGCGGCGCGTTCTATGTCTTCGCCGACTGCAACGCCGCGCTTGGTCGCAGGACTCCGGATGGCAAAACACTCGAGACCGATAGCGATCTCACACACTATCTTCTCGAACAGGCCGGGCTGGCGGTTGTTCCCGGGTCTGCGTTCGGCATGGGGGGCTATCTCCGCTTCTCCTACGCCATCGATGAAGCCGAGATCGACCGGTGCGCGGAGCGCTTGGACAAGGCTATGCAGTTGCTTTCGTAGAGCGATAGTGTTGAGGCCAAGCACGCAGTCACAGAGATCACTAAGGATTCCCGACGGACGGATTCATTCTAAGCCGACAACTCGAAGATCGTGACCAACAAGGACGACGCACAACAATGACTCACTTGCGCCCATCTCAACGCGTTGCGCGCGTTACAACATCCCCAAGCGCAATGGCATCTCAACGGGCGCGAGAACTCCAGGCCAAGGGTGTCGACATGATTGCCCTCAGCTCTGGCGAGCCCGACTTTCAACCGCCACCGCACGTTATCGATGCAGCCTACGCGGCGATGCGGGCCGGACAAACCAAGTATACGACGATATCCGGCACAGCGGAGCTGAAGGCCGCCGTCCGCGAAAAGTTCGCACGCGAAAATGGGCTGTCCTATACCAATGACGAGGTCATGATCTCGGCCGGTGCAAAGCAAGTCATTTTCAATGCACTGATGGCAACGGTCGAAGCCGGCATCGAGGTCATCGTTCCGACGCCTGCCTGGATCGCCTATGAACAGATCGTCCAGATGGCGGGCGGCACACCGGTTACGGTTGCCTGCGCCGAGGCTGCTGGATTCAAGTTGACGCCAGAACGGCTTGAGCAGGCGATCACACCAAGAACCGCCTGGGTCGTCCTGAACTCGCCGTCAAACCCGTCTGGCGCGGTATACGGACACGATGACCTTCAGGCCATTGCCGAGGTTTTGAGACAGCACCCGCATGTCTGGGTCCTCACAGACGATATTTATGAGCACATTGTCTTCGATGGGCGGCAGGCCGCAACAATTGCCGCCGTTGCACCAGACTTGAAGTCGCGCACGCTTACAGTGAACGGTGTCTCCAAATCCTATGCGATGACGGGTTTTCGCATTGGGTTTTGTGGTGGGCCGGCAACGCTGCTTGCGGCCATGCTAAAAGTCCAGTCACAAAGCACGTCGGGGCCGTCGTCAGTTGGCCAGGCCGCAGCGGTGGCCGCGCTAAACGGGCCACAGGATTCACTGCCCGAGCGATGCAGCGCCTTTGAGCAACGTCGAGATCTTGTCGTCTCGATGCTGAACCAGACCCGCGGCCTCAGCTGCACGCGGCCGGAAGGCGCGTTCTACGTCTTCCCCAGTTGCGCCGGCCTCATCGGCAAGAAGACGCCAGCGGGCAAATCCATCGAGTCCGACCTCGACTTCGTGATGTATCTGATGGACGACTTCAACGTCGCGACCGTTCAAGGCGCGGCTTATGGTTTGAGCCCCCATTTCAGGCTCTCGATCGCCACGTCGACCGAAGACCTCCGGCGCGGCTGCGAACGGATCCAGGCCGCTGCGAACTCGCTGACGTAAGCCTTGCATAACAGCCGTTGAGGCACGCGGCATCAGACGTCCAATCAGAGTAGGCTGGATCTGTGTTCATGTGGGTCGACTGTCTTTTCCCCAAAGCGCTCAATATGGCTTGGTGGATCGAGACATTCAGATCGTCAGAGCACATGCCATTGCAGCACGCACACAAATAGCACTCGTCGCTGTTATCCAGGGATCGCCTGAAAGCGGCACGCTGCCAGCTCAAGCCAATCTGTTTAAGCCAATAAACGGGGGCGGGCACGCGACTGTGGTCGCCATCGCCCTGACCGCCACTGCGCGATAATTTGCTGGTCGACCGCGAGCCGATCAGTGATGATAAAATTGGAGGGTTTCGTACTACGGCAACCGCAAAGCTCTGTATGCGTGTCTTTTCATTTCTTGACGTTGTCGGCTGCCGATCAACACAAACTCTCATGAAGGCTGTGATGCTCAACCCTCCTACGGCTTTGCCGGTCGGATGAGCCTCTCCAAGCTATAAACCGGAACGCGGAGATAATCAGTGACCACAGTTCCTTCGACCGCCCGTGTCGTCATTATCGGTGGTGGTGCGGTCGGTGTGTCAGGGCTCTATCACCTGGCGAAGCAAGGCTGGACCGACTGCGTGCTGCTCGAAAAGAACGAGCTGACATCAGGCTCAACATGGCACGCGGCAGGAAACTGTCCGAATTTCAGCAGTTCCTGGGCCGTCATGAACATGCAGCGCTATTCGCTGGAAATGTACCGCGGCCTCGCCGAGGCCGTCGACTACCCCATGAATTATCACGTCACCGGCGCCCTCCGTCTCGCGCATACGAAGAAGCGGATGCAGGAGTTCGAACGCGTCGCCGGCATGGGTCGTTATCAGGGGCTGCAGATGGATATCTGCACGCCCACAGAGTTGCGCGACCACTTTCCGTTCCTTGAGCTGCATGACTTGGCAGGCGGGCTTTGGGATCCGCTGGACGGCGATATCGATCCCGCACAGCTCACGCAGGCCATGGCCAAGGGCGCGCGCGATCTCGGCCAAGCGATTATCCGCTTTAACCCAGCAACCGGTATCGCGCGCGAGGGCTCGGAGTGGATCGTACAGACCGACAATGGCAACATACGCTGCGAGTACGTCGTGAACGCCGCGGGTTACTACGCACAAAGAGTCGGTGAATGGTTCAAACCCTACGGTGGCCGGACAGTGCCGATGGCGGTGATGAGCCATCAGTACTTTCTCACCGACGAGATCCCGGAAATCGAAAGCTGGACCAAGGAGCACGGTCGGAAACTGCCGATGGTGCGCGACGTCGACACGTCCTACTACCTCCGCCAGGACAAGCACGGCTTGAACCTCGGCCCCTATGAGCGGAACTGTAAAGCGCACTGGGTGACACCCGACGACCCGATGCCGGATGACTTTTCATTCCAACTGTTCCCGGATGACCTTGAGCGTTTGGAGTTTTACATCGAAGACGCGATGGCTCGCGTGCCGTTGCTCGGCACCGGCGGCCTTACACGCGTCATCAACGGCCCGATCCCATACGCGCCAGACGGCCTGCCGATGATCGGACCCATGCCCGGCGTGGTCAACGCATTCGAAGCGCATAACTTCACGTTCGGCATCGTCCAGGCTGGCGGAGCAGGCAAGGTACTGGCGGAATGGATAACGGAGGGCACCACCGAGTGGGACATGTGGGCTGTCGATCCCAGACGCTACACGGATTACACGGACCACGACTACTGCCTCCAGAAAGCGCTGGAGACCTACGGCCATGAGTACGCAATGCACTTCCCGCATTTCGAGTGGCCGGCCGCGCGCAACAAAAAGCTCTCGCCGATTCACGACAAGCTCAAATCGCTCGGTGCTCAGTTCGGTGCGGTTAACGGCTGGGAACGTGCGAACTGGTTCGCGCACGAGGACGATGACACATCCATCGCGGCAACCGAGACATGGCATCGCGACGGACCATGGGAGCCGCGCGTGCGTGAGGAATGCGAGGCGGTCCGCGACCATGTCGGCGTGCTCGATCTGTGCGGCTTCAGTCGATTTGATTTGCAAGGTGATGGTGCTGCGGCGTGGCTTCAGACGCAGATCACCGGCGGGCTGCCGCGGGTCGGGCGCATCGGGCTCGGCTACTTTGCCGACGCCCGCGGGCGCATCATCACTGAGATGTCGGTCATGCGAGTGGCTGAGGATCACTTTATCCTCATTTCCGCAGCAGCGGCGCAGTGGCACGATTTCGATGTGTTGGCGAAGACAAAGCCACAGCATCTGTTGCTGAAGGACCTGACAACAGACTACAGCACGCTCGTGGTTACAGGCCCCAACGCCCGCACACTGTTGACCGGCATCGCCGATGCCGACTTGAGTCAACCATGGCTGACCCACCAGGAAACCAGGGTTGCCGACCGGCCGGCACGCCTGGTGCGCGTGTCTTATGCCGGCGAACTTGGCTGGGAAATCCATGCCGAGAGCGCACACATTCCGGCAATCTACGATGCAGTGTTGGGAGGCGGCGCAAAACCCTACGGCATGTACGCCATGAACGCCCTCAGGCTGGAGAAGGGCTATCGCGCCTGGAAGTGCGATTTGTCGACGGACTACACTATGCTGGAGGCTGGCCTTGACCGGTTTGTTAAATGGGACAAGCCGGAATTCACGGGCAAGCAGGCGCTACTGGCCGAGCGGCAGCGCGGTCCGGCGAAGCGCTTTGCGACGTTTGTCATCGACATCAAAGACTATGATACGCCGCACATGTCGACGGTCTGGCACGGTGGCGATGTCGTCGGGGAGACGACGTCCGGCGGGTTCGGATATCGGGTCGGCGCATCCATCGCTCTCGGCGTCGTGCGTGCGGATCTGGCCATTCCGGGAACGGAGCTGGAGGTCGAAGTCTACGGCGATCGCTATCAAGCGGTCATCCAGCCCGACCAGCCGCTTTGGGATCCACAGAATGAGAGGTTGCGAGCGTGAGCGGCTCACCGAACGCCAAGGCCAGAGTTGTGATCATCGGCGGCGGCGTCGCCGGCTGTTCGGTCGCATACCATCTGGCGAAGTTGGGTTGGACCGACATCGTGCTGTTGGAGGCCAACCAACTGACAAGCGGAACGACATGGCACGCCGCTGGTCTGATTGCGCAACTCCGCTCCTCAAAGAACATGACGCGCCTCGCGCGGTACAGTCAGGAGCTGTACGGCGAATTGGAAGCCGAAACCGAAGTGGCGACAGGATTTCGGCGATGTGGCTCAATCACCGTCGCGCTGACGCAGGAGCGGCGGGAGGAGATCTACCGGCAAGCCTCAATGGCGCGCGCGTTCGGTGTTGAAGTTGAGGAGATTTCAGCGTCGGATGTCAAACAACGCTATCCGCATCTCAATGTCGACGACGTGGTGGGCGCCGTCTATCTGCCGAAGGACGGGCAGGGCGATCCGGCAAACATCACGATGGCGCTGGCCAAGGGTGCGCGCCTGAGAGGCGCCCGCATCCTTGAAGGTTCTCGTGTTACAACAATTCATCAGGCAAACGGTCGCGTAACAGGGGTCGGGTGGTCTAGCGAGACGGATCAAGGGGAAATCCAGGCCGACTATGTTGTGAATTGCGCTGGCATGTGGGCGCATGGCGTCGGCCGCCTAGCAGACGTCGTTGTGCCGTTACATGCGTGCGAGCACTTCTACATCGTCACGGAGGCGATCCCTGGCCTGACACAGCTCCCGGTGATGCGGGTCCCCGACGAGTGCGCCTACTACAAGGAGGACGCCGGCAAGATCATGCTCGGGGCCTTTGAACCGGTCGCCAAGCCATGGGGAATGGACGGCATTCCCAAAGACTTCTGCTTTGACCAGTTGCCGGAGGACTTTGATCACTTCGAGCCCATCTTGGAAAAGGCCATCCAAAGATTCCCCTTATTGGAAGAAACCGGCATTCATACGTTTTTCAACGGACCTGAGAGTTTTACGCCGGACAATGCCTATCACTTGGGTGAAGCACCGAACCTGAAGAACTTTTTCGTCTGTGCCGGATTCAACTCGATCGGTATCCAATCCTCTGGCGGCGCCGGTATGGTGCTTGCCCACTGGATGGAGCACGGTTATCCGCCGTTCGACGTCTCCGATGTCGACATCCGGCGCATGCAGCCATTTCAGGGCAACAAGACTTACCTATACGAACGCGCGAAGGAGTCGCTCGGGCTGCTCTACGCCGACCACTTTCCCTATCGTCAGATGGCGACGGCACGCGGCGTGCGACGGTCACCGTTCCACGCGCAACTGGAAGCTGAAGGCGCCGTTTTCGGCGAGTTTGCAGGATGGGAGCGCGCGAACTGGTTCGCAAAGCCGAATCAGGAGCGCGAATATCGCTATTCGTGGAAACGCCAGAACTGGTTCGATAATCAGCGAGATGAACATCTCGCGGTCCGCAACAACGTCGGCATGTACGATATGTCGTCGTTCGGAAAAATCCGCGTTGAGGGACCCGATGCCGAGGCATTCTTGCAGTACGTCTGCGGAAATGACGTTGCAGTCGTACCTGGCAAAATCGTCTACACGCAGTTCCTGAACGCACGCGGAGGGATCGAAGCGGACGTTACGGTCACCCGTCTTTCAGAAACAGCGTACGTGGTTATCACACCCGCAGCGACAGTGCAGCGCGAGCTGTCCTGGATGAACCAGCATAAGGGCGATTTCCGGATCGCGATTGTGGACGTCACATCGGGCGAGGGTGTGCTGGCGGTCATGGGGCCGAATGCGCGGGAGCTGCTCGCCAAGGTTTCGTCGCATGACTGGTCAAACGACAATCATCCCTTCGGCACGGCAAGAGACATCGAACTCGGCATGGGACTGGCACGCGCCCACCGCGTAACCTACGTCGGCGAACTCGGTTGGGAGCTCTACGTGCCTACGGAAATGGCAGCCCATGCCTTTGAGGTCATCTGGGCCGCAGGCCAGCAGATCGGCCTTAAGCTTTGCGGCATGCACATGATGGACTCAGCGCGCATCGAAAAGGCGTTCCGCCACTTCGGTCACGATATCACAAGCGAAGACCATGTGATCGAGGCGGGGCTCGGCTTTGCTGTGAAGACAACGAAAGATCGCTTTATCGGTCGGGATGCCGTGCTGCGCAAGAAGGAGAACGGCCCTGATCTGCGTCTCGTACAGTTTCTGCTGGACGATCCCGAGCCACTGCTGTTTCACCACGAGCCCATCGTGCGCGACGGCGAAATCGTTTCTTATCTGACGTCTGGAAATTACGGCCATCATCTGGGCGGTGCCATCGGCCTGGGATACGTACCATCGAAAGGTGAAACGGTGGTTCAACTGCTTGCGTCGACTTACGAAATTGAAATCGCAGGAACGCGAGTCAGGGCGCAAGCTTCGGTTCGCCCACTCTATGATCCAAAATCAGAGCGCGTACGCACATAACACTGATATTGAACGGCCCTCGAAATATTTGTTTCAAAACCGACCAAAGTTTGGGCATTTTGATGCATTGACCTACTAGGCACTCACACAATGACCAGCTAGGCTGCAAAAACGACATACCAAACTAGAGAGGAAGCAGTGCGAAAGCTGATCAGATCAATAGTCCTAGGAACCGCCGCGACTTTCGCCCTTGCCGGAGCGACCGCTTCTCAAGCCGCGGAAGAGGTGAATGTGGCATTCTTCCTCGAATGGGCAACACCGAACCAGATCGCCAAGGTAAACAAGACCTACGACAAGGCGATGGGCGTTAAAGTCAATTGGACTGACTTTAAAACCGGCGTGGCAATGACAGAGGCGATGCTCGCCGGCGATATCGATATTGCGTACTCGCAGGGACTTGCACCCTTCGTAACCGCGATTCAGCAAGGTGCACCGCTGAAGATGGTCGCCATCGCAGTGGTTTACGAAGCCAATGACTGCTTCGTCAAAAATGGGCTTGGCATCGATTCCTCCAATGCGTCGGAACTCGAAGGCAAGACCGTTGCTGTCCCGCTCAATACGATGGCTGACTTTGCGTTCCGTAAGTATATGGCGCATCTGAAAGTCGACATCTCGAAGATGAAGATCGTCGACCAGGCTCCGCCGGATGGTGCAAAGTCACTTGCTGACGGTGCCGTGCATATGGCGTGCATTTTCGGCGGTGCATCGTCGAAGGCAGCTGGCGAAGTCGGCACGCCGATCATGAGCAAGGCTGATAAGGTGAAAGCCGGTATCGGTTCGTTCGATGTCATATCGGTCACCGAGAAGTTCGCAACAGAGAACCCGGAACTCGTGAAATCGTTCCTTGAAGTGACCGGGGAGGCCAACAGCGCCTGGAAGGGCACCGACGCACAAATCGCGATCGTGTCGAAGGACGCCGGCATGAAAATCGAGACGACAAAAAGTCAGATGGCTGATTTCATCTTCCCGAGCAACAAGGAACAGCTCGAGAAGTACTTCAGTAAGGACGGCATCGCCGCCAGCGCGGCCGCGTCGCTCGGCTTGGTCTTCAAGGGCGACTCGGACGGCAGCAAGATTGCCAAGACTATCGATGGGTCGTTCCTGAAGTAAAACAACCTTATGATGCGAGGCGCCGGACTTTCCACGATCGTCCGGCGTCTCCCTCTCATTCCTGCGGGTCGATCGTTCGTTGGCAGACAGATCATATCTGCCCCTCAGCAAACCCAACTGTCTTCAAGACAACCGCGACCGACACCAGTTCAGACCCACGTTAGCAGGACCTGCAATGGCGGACTTGGTTTGCAAGAACCTCTCGATGACGTTCAACAATCCGCAAACAGGTGCGGTCGTCAACGCGTTGAAGGACATCAACTTTACGCTCAAGAAGGGGGAGTTGTTGTCCGTCCTTGGCCCGTCCGGCTGCGGTAAGACAACACTGCTGAACATTATCGCGGGCTTTCTGAATGCCACGGAAGGTCACGCGAAGCTTGGTGACAACGTTATCGATGCACCGGGTGTCGAACGCGGCATGGTCTTTCAGCAGGGCGCACTGTTTGAATGGCTTCCGGTTTCGAAGAACGTCGATTTCGGCCTGCGCATGAAGAACACCCCGCCGCACGAAGCGGCGCGATTGGTCGAGAAGTGGCTCGATATTGTCGGCTTGCAGGGATTTGGCGATACGCCGACCTACCAGTTGTCCGGCGGCATGCAGCAGCGCGTGGCTTTGGCGCGCTGTCTCGTCAATGATCCCGACGTCATCCTGATGGATGAGCCGCTTGGCGCACTTGATGCCTTAACGCGTGAAAAGATGCAGTCGCTCGTGCTGGAACTCTGGAAGGAGACCGGTAAGACGATCATGATCATCACGCACTCGGTTGAAGAGGCTCTGCTGCTCGGTGAGCGCCTGTTCGTGATGGCGCCACGCCCGGGCCGGGTGCACAAAGACTATCAACTGCCGTTCGCCGAACGCGGGCTGACTGAATCGCTACGTGAGATCAAGCAGGACGCGCACTTTTCGCAGGTCCGCGAGGAGATTCTCACGATGATCTGGGACATGGAAGAAGAGATCATGGGCCGTGGCTGAGTGGCTGTCTGACAATCGCGCATCTATTGCGGCGGTATTCATCCTTCTCCTGGTGATCGTCTTCATCGCTTCCATCGTCATCGGCCGACGTCTATCGGCGATCATGGCGAAGGATGCCGTGTTCGGTGATCCCGAACGCACGCGCGGCGGCTGGTACTGGGCTGTCTGCGGTGTCTCGGCGCTGACGCTGATCTGGTTCTATTTCTCCTGGGGCGTTGGGCGCGCTTACTTCCCCCAAGCCGCAAACGAGATGTGCCAGGTCGCCAAGCTCGAAGAAGTGCTTTCATCCGTTAAGGCTGCACTGCCAATCGGCTCGCGATACTACAAGTCAACGCTGCTCGTCGGCCGCAACGCAACACAGCTGCGATCGCTCCAAGGTGAACTCCCGGAAGATGCGTTCTCGACTGAGGAGCAAAAAGAACTTCGCGGGATTATCGACCTTCAGCTGCAGCTGATCGCTAACGCGTCAGACCCGCAAAGGCTCGATGAGAAATCAAAGCAGCAGCTTGCCGAACTGGCGGCCAAACTCGGCGGCCTGAGCAAGGAGCTCCGTGCGGGCCCACGGGGGCTTACACCCACTGCCGAAGCCCTCGCGCAGCCGAAGTGGGGCGTCTCGTTTGTCGAGATCCCCATGCTGCCAACGACCGAACGCGGGGTCTTGTTCGACAACGTCACAACTAAAGCACGTGACGTCGCACAGCTGTTCTCGAGAATCCGCAATCATCCGCCGGCAAACACAAAAATCATCGCCGACCTCAAGGTCCGCATCGCGGCACTCAAGTCTGCGACCGAGAACGGCACCTTCGACGAAGCAACGGAGTCCAAGCGCAGCGACTATGTGAAATCGGTCGAGCGCATTTTCCGGCGCCTCGACGACGGTCGCATCTTTCCGTCACGATCAATGGATGGCGTGAATGTGGCCGTTGCTGATCTCGATGCCGCAAGAGATGAAGCGCGCGGCAGCCTCGCCTACGTAGAGGCGATCTTCTTTCCGGGTCAGGGTGTCATCAAATCGCGAACACAGTGTACCGAACAAGGTTCGGCGCGCTGGCTGCCGAAGCCGACCGATGTCGTCGCAACGTTCGTTCAGCTCGCCAACCCGGACGTCGACAACGGCGGTGGCTTCAAGGGCACGACATTGCTCTGGTGGAAATGGCTGCCCGTAGCTGACGTTGTCGGCTTTGTCGTGCCGGACTGGATTGCGGACGTGTGGCCCGGCGAGTATTCGCGGCACGGAAGCGACGGCACGATCTCACCGAACTTCAAGGACAACCTGCTGAACTTTGCGCAAGGCGACATCTATCTCGGCGCGATCCCGATGCTGGATGGGCACATCTGGGATTCCGTATTCCGGGTTATTGTCGCGCTTGCACTCGGCATCTTGCTCGGCGTGCCGCTTGGGCTCTTCATGGGTGTGTCGAGGTTCTTCAAGTCGTTCTTCGACCCGCTGATCGAGCTCTACCGTCCAGTCCCACCGCTTGCCTGGGCGCCGCTGATCCTGACCATCTTTGGGATCCAGGACGACGGGAAGATCTTCCTGCTATTCATGGTCGCGTTCGCCATCATGGTGATTTCGGCGCGAACGGGTGCGTCCGGCACGCAGTTGTCCAAAATCCGAGCCTCGCACTCCCTCGGCGCTTCGACCGGGCAGATCATGCGGAACGTTATCCTGCCAAACGCGCTGCCGGAAATCCTGACCGGCATCCGGATCGCAATTGGTGTGTGCTGGGGCACGTTGGTCGCCGCTGAAATCCTGGCCGGCACGACCGGCGTCGGCTTCATTGAAAACGTCGCGCGCACGGTGTCGAACTACGAGCTGATCTGGGTAACGATCCTGATCATGGGCGTCCTCGGCCTCGCGTTCGATCTCATCATGCGATGGGTCATTTACAAAACGATACCCTGGCGCGGCAAGGGTTAGGGGTTCCGTGCGAACGGCGTCAGAGCGACCGATGCTTCTTACCCGGGCGAGCAAATGTTGCCTGCGAGCCCCTGACGCTGATCGTGCCCAGCGGAGATCGCCTGGTGATCGAAATCCTCATCTCGCCAGCCGATATCGACCAGGTTCATGTCGGGCAAATGGCGATGTTGCGCTTCTCGGCATTCAATCAACGCACAACACCCGAAGTCCCTAGCCATGTCATCCGCGTCGGCGCCGATCTCTCGCAGGATCAAACGAGCGGCGCGAGCTTCTATCTCGTCCGGGTTCGTGCCGACGCGCAGGCTAAGAAGAAGCCCGGCAACCTAAAGCTCGTTCCTGGTATGCCGGCGGAGGTTTTTATCCAGACCGGTTAGCGCTCGGCCTTGAGCTACATCGTGAAACCGGTAACCGACCGGTTTGCCCGCGCGTCTCAGGAGGAGCAGTCCCCTCCAGCCACCCGACCACTGGTTGGTGCCAGAGTGACTGTCGCGGCAAGATATTGCCAAAACGCTTGCTCTCCTGTGACGCATGTCTACGCCGGCTTGATTTGCCTAATGGATTTATGTCGCTGATCTATGAAATAGATCGCATACGGATCGACTAGTCCGCTCCGGCCGAACATCTCACGAAGCTTGCAGTGCGGCGCCTAAGGAGACCAAAGAGGCTAACGGCGTTTGATTGGCACTGAACACGCTTACTGTGGCGCCGGATGCGGAGGGATTTGCAGTATCGACCAGGGCCCAATGTCATGACACAGCGCACGACGCTTGATCCAGGGAAGACACAAGATAACCGGAACATGGGGCCAACATCGACGTATCCGCTTCGCTCACCGATCGGAATGTTTGCCGACACCAGACTTCGTGGTTCTGAAGCTCTTGAGCGATTCATCGCATACAAGGACGTTTCCACAGTACTCGATATTGGCGCCGGAGCTGGGCATCAGGCCGCGATCATGAGGAATGCTGGCAAATCTGTCACTTGCATATCACTGTGTGAACCGACCGATATTCTAGTGGACTATTTGAACTTCGCGGCAGCGAGACATTATGATGGCATTTGGGCGAGCCATGTTCTCGAACACCAACCAAACGTTGGACTATTTCTTAAGAAGTGTTTCTCGGATCTGCGTGACAGTGGTGTGCTTGCTGTCTCCGTTCCTCCGATGAAACACAACGTAGTCGGTGGCCACCTCGCGCTGTGGAACGCCGGTCTGCTCATATATAACCTGGTTATTGCGGGCTTTGATTGCTCAGAGGCGCGGGTCGGTAGCTACGACTACGACATTAGCGTTATTGTAAGAAAGAAGGCAGCGACTTTGCCGCCGGACCTTCAGTACGACGCCGGTGATATCGAAAAGATCAGCCACTTCTTTCCAGTTGCCGTTCGGCAGGACTTTGATGGGCGTTTGCCCGACATCAACTGGTAGGCGTCTTAATGCGTAACACAGTTGTTCGAAGACATGCCGAAGTTATCTCAAGCTCGGCGCAGAAGTCCTCCAAACGAGCTGCCATTGGCCGCATTGTCGTCACGGGTGACCTTCTAAGACCTGATGGTCGTCGGGGACCCAGTTCTCAAACCACAAACATAATGTGGCTCCATAACATTTTGGCGACGCAACTTCGCGAAGCCACCGGCTTGCCCGTAGTCGCTATGACAAATCTGAACGCGGAATTCGGCTTCTATTCCGCATATAAAACAGCCGCCATAACTCCAAGTATTGGTAGCTGGGCTCACTTGTACCACTCAGCACCTTCAGATGTGCGCTTGCGTTGGGCGCGTCAGCTTCAAGGCTCCCTTGTTATCGCCTTCGAAATGCCGCCGTCGTTGCGTTCCGCGTTTGTTGAATGCGAGATTCCTTTCATCGACTGCATGATCCATCCAGTGCGCTTCATGGACGATATATTCCTGGCGATGCGATCCTCGTTGGAAGAAGTGAACGCGTTTCTCGCGAGCCGCGCTCTGCCGCGCCGGAGAGTTCATGCAGCCGCGGGCGCAGTCTCCGCACTCGCTTACCGCAAGAAGTGGGTTCCGAACGAAGACCCCTTCTCCTTGTTTGTTGGGCAGATGCTTGTTGACCGCAGCATGATAAGCAACGGCCGTGTCCAATCGCCAGAGAGTTTGCGAGAAGCAATAGTCGCCGCGCTAGGCACGTCCGGCCGATTGAAGTTCTCCGATCACCCGCTACAGAATTCTGACAAGGCTTTCGCGATCGTATCTGCCCACGTAAAACAGATACAACGCACATCTCAAAACACCTATGCCCTGCTTGCCAGTCCGGCCTTAGAAAGGGTTATAACGATTAGCTCTAGCGTAGGTACGGAAGCCGAGTTCTTTGGCAAGAAGGTATCTTACGCGATAGGGCCGTCCTCGCCGGTCCTTTTTGCACGTGATGATGACGACGGGGCGAGCTACTGGTCCATCTTTAACGAATTCATGGCTGCCGATTTCTGGCGGGCGGTCTTGGGCCCAGTGCTACCCGTCACGGCTCCGGATCATGACGGCCCCCTGTGGCGTCCTGGCCTGTTGCGATCGACGCTTGGTGTCGGCTGGGGGTACGATCAGATGTTTGGTGCAGCTCATCCGCCCGCCAAACCGATAGCGCAGACTCTTGTACCCGCGGCAGTTTCCACACCTCGGAAAGCTAAGGGATTTGCCAAACTCAAGCGAGAAGTGAGGCGGCCACTGTCACAGGGATGGTCGCTCGTTTGGAAACTGGGTACCGCCTTTGCGCATGGATGGAAGACCGCCAATTCGGTGCGAGGTATCGGCTTGGCCCTGAAACTCGTCGGTTCCGGCGTTGGCGGCCGGCCACCAATCGTTGTTCATCCTCGCTCAAGCGGAATACGCGCGCTCATTGTTCTTGACGTAGGGTTTCTCTCCGTGAAGTCAGGTAGCCGACAGGTCCTTGAAGCTCAATTGTGCGCGCTGAGATCGAACGGCTACCGAATCGATTTCCTATTGGTTCATCCCGCACGCGCTCCCAAGCAAGAACCAATAGACACAAAGCTCCTTGCGCAGTTTCCCATCGAAGTGGCTTATGAGGCAGGGCTGGACTTGGCTCTTCATCATATGCCGGCGGCCTCGCGATGGGCTCGCCCATCGCGAACACCCATGCAGTATTCTGTTGGCGAACTTATCGCCGCCAGCAAGGCCATGGTGGTGTCATCCGAGTTGCAAGCGCAGATCGACAAGCAACCCTACGATGCTGTGCTTGTGAACTACGTATGGAACCTACCACTTGCCGTGAAGCTGGCCGCACATCGGTCACCTGTTATTGTCGAAACACATGATATCCAGTCAAAACAAATCGCTTACTGGCGTGGAGCAGATGTCTTAGAGAAGAACCTGCAGCAAGAGATTTCTTCGCTCGCCAGCGCGGACGCCGTGGTCGCCCTAAACTCCGATGAGTTTGAGTTCTTCAAGAGCCGAATTCGCCCCGAAGCGGTTCATCTTCTTTATCCACCCGCGATTATCGATGCACGCGAGGCGCCAGGCGAAACCCTTCTAGAGCGTTTCAGATTTAGCTCGAATCGGTGGCTTCCCAAATCAGTTTGGTTTTGATTCAACATGGCTGCTGGGTGAGGGGGGCCAGCATGCATGGCAAAACCATACTCTGACGACTTGCGGGCGCGGGTGCAGACGGC
>JBCCOV010000084.1:0-20041 GCA_039039985.1 Pseudomonadota bacterium
GATAGGAATTTTTCTGATCAGTCATGACATCCACGACGTGTTCGATCTCGCAGACCGCGTCACCGTCATGAAGAATGGGCAGGTTGTCGGGTCTGCGCGAACCAGCGATGTCAGCAAGGACGAAGTCCTCGGCATGATTATTCTTGGTCGCTGTCCGGACAAGGCTGTGCCGGGCCCCGGCGCGACGGCGGCGTAACTCCGCGCGACAGGCGTAGCCCGCGCGCTGGCTCTTTTTGCGCTGTGCTCAGATCGTGATGAAAAACGCGGGAATTGTCATCAGCGCCGCAAAGCCGATTGCAATGCCGTACGGGCATACGCCTTTCTCGGCCAACTCGATCGCACGCTTGAACGGCGCGGCCGCAGGCAGGATGATCTTAAGCTGCTCGCTCTGCCTGAGAACAAGAAGGCCGATCGCCAAGACCGCACCGCCGAGACCCGTCAACAGGGCGAACTGCGCTATGTGCTCCGGCCCCATCCAAAGCCCAAGCGCGGACATGAACTTCACGTCTCCGGCGCCGATCCAGCGCAGGACGAACAGCACAAACCCGACGACCAGTACGATTGCTGCAACCATCATGTGGTTCGGTATCGCCCAGAGATCGAAACGCATCACCGCGTACACGGCAAACAGCCCGACAAGCACGAGTGAGATCCAATTCGCGATCCGCAGGCTTCTTGCGTCAGACACCACGGCAAAGCATACGCAAAAGATGAACGTGAGCTCGATGAAAACCAAAACAATTTCGTACATTTCCTGCGCTGCCTGTCGTGCGAGGTCCATTGAACCGGTCTGTCGAGATCGGGTTCAAGCTTCGTAACAGACTCCGGGCTGTTATTTCGAGATCCGAAGGCCATTCAGGCCAATCGCGATCTTTGAAAAGATCTGCGTCAAATCGCTTCCGGCCGGGGAGTCGTAGAAGCACTGCTCGCCAGGGCACTTTTCAGCTGGCGTTGCGCAGTTCTGGAGAACGGCTCTGGTCTCGTTGTCGAGCGTTTCACTGCCGGAGTCGATCCGGAATGCAATGGTGTAGACGAAGATGTCCTCAGTGGTGGGATCGCCGTCCTTGTCGGCCCGAATGTTACTGCAAATTGTCTCGGCCTTGGTGTTGAGGACGGTTCTGGATTCCGAGCCGTCCGTCGCGCCCATGTGTCCGCTGCGGGCGAAGCCATAGGCCGAGTACCAAGAGTAGTAAGGCGCGCCGCGCTCAACTTGGTTTCGCCCGTCTGTGAGGAGAACAATGGCTTTACTGACGTTTGGCTCCGTGTACGGCGCGCCCTCCGTATAAGGTTCGCCGGGTGAGATCAGCCGCCAGGCCCAGCTTAAGCCCGTGGGAATGACCGTGCTGCCGCGCGCCGTCATGTTTTGGATGGCTGTGGTTATCGTCGACTTCACGTTGGTCAACGGCAGAACTGGTCTTACCACGCAGTTCGAGTTGGGGCCGCGGCCCGAGTCAATCTGCGCCTGTGAAAGGCTCTGGCCAATGTATCTGTCCGGATTGCGCTCTCCGCCGGTGTCCGGAATGTAATCGTTGAAGTAGGACGATGCGTTGCCGGGCCCTTGCTCGTCCGGTGCAAAGTAGGGCACCCAGAGCGTATCGCCGATCGACGCATCCGGCGGTGTATCCGTGACGTCCAAGCCCCCGGTTCTCGCGCGCACGCAACCGCCCCAGGGCACGTTCACCATGGCGTCAAACAACTGCAGCAACGACGGCTGCGTCGGCGACAGATCCGTATCCTCACTATTGAGAGGTGACAGCCCGGTTTCGTCAATCCAACCTCGCCCAAGCGCCGAGTTACCAAGGTTGACCGCAGCCGAAAACGGAACCAGCGCAATTCTCACGTCTTCGGATGTCTCGTTGTCACCAAACAGGATGTTCACGAGAGTCTCGGCGGCTTCCTTCAGTCGATCAAGGCGTTCGGTGCAATCGGGATTGCACATGGAGCCGGTATTATCGAGCGCGAGTACGAGCTCCAGCCTTCCCTGATTCCGCGACGAACGGGAGTTGACCGAGACCGTCATGGAGTCGGTACCTAGGATCTTCAGGAACGTGGTTGCGAGGTTTGCTGTGACGACAACATCAACGCTGGTGTTCGTCATCTGCACCGAAAAGTTCGTCATCGTCCCGAGCGCCAGGTCGGGATAATTCGCCCGAATGTAGGCGCCGGCAATAGTGTCCGCTTGCGCTTGCGTGATGTTGGGGCGGGAGCCGACGACGAGCGCTGCGGCGTCGGCCGCATTCCTGAGTTTGCCTTTGAGGACCAGGGCCTGGCCGTAGTCAATCGCGATCGCGGTTACGCCAAAGATCACCGTGATGCAGATCGTGGTCAGCAGCAGTGCCGCGCCGTGCGTTTCTCGTGCAAACCGCTGAGCATGCTTTTGAAAAACTCGACGCCACATTCGATTGCCCCGTATTGCTTGCCGTCGACGCGAAGCTCTGCGATTTCTGACCAGTTCCATTGCAGCGTGATGTTGCGACGCTGCTTCGGTTGCGCGGTGTCTGCCGCCGTTCTTGTTTCGGCCTGCAGTCTTAAACCAAGCGATGCTCTCCCGATTGCCACTTTCCAGCGGCAACCAGTTTGCTCCTCGTCCGCGGTGCACCTTTTCCCTCAGAGCTTGGGTTTCGCACCTGGCGGGCTCTCGACGATTTCGAGATTATTCTGGATCACCGTGTTGTCCGGCTCAGCTTCTGCAGCGGCGACCAGCATACGCCGCGCACTCGCCGGTTTGCCGGCCAGGTGATAGTGATAGCCCAGGTTGTTCAGGACGGTTGGCGTGTGTCCCACCAGGCGGACGACGACATCGTAAGACCGTTTGGCGAGATCAAATCGTTTCAACTGATCATATGATGCGGCAAGACCCAGCCAGGCTTCGGCGTTCTTGCTTTCGATCTGAACGGCTTTTTCGTAGGCCTTTACGGCCAAGCCGTAGTTGCCTTTCCGGTAGGCGCGCTTTCCATAGGCGACCAATCGCTCAGCCGGCCACTTGCTGAACATCTCCGGCGTTTCAACGCGCTCATCAAGCACATACGGACGCTTCTTTTCCTTGTGCTCGGCGAGACCGATCTTGTCCGGCAATGGCAATGAGACATGGCCGCAAGCGCTGACAAGCACTGCTGTGGCAATCGCAATCGGTACGATCGAAATCCGTGAATTGATACACATAACAGTCACTCCAGTTCAAAACGCTCTTGTGCGCACATCGGCGCGCCGTGGTTTATCCAAATGCCTCGCTGAGCCGCGTAATCAGCGGGAGAAAGATAACAATCAGCATGACCGGGAAGATGAAGATCGCGAGCGGTATGACGAGCTTGACGGGCAAGGCGTGTGCCTTCTCCTCAGCCTTCAACATCCGGCGAGACCGCATGTCTTCGCTAAACGTCCTCAACGTCGTTGAGACATTCGTACCGAGTTCCTCGGACTGCTGAAGCAGAGCCCCCAGGCTTCGCGCTTCATCCAGATGAACGCGGTTGCTCATCGAGGTCAGGGTTTCCGATAGTGTGCGGCCGGCGCGTAGCTGCAAGTGCATCAGGAACAAGTTCGCGCCGAGATATGGGTGGGTTCGCACCAGTTCACGGCTGACCCGCTCAATGCCAGCGCGCGGCGGTAAGCCGCCTTCCGCACATATGACCAGAAGATCGAGGAAATCCGGAAAACCAAGCTCGCAGCTGCGTTGTGTTTCGCGTTGCCGCGACTGCAGCACGAGCTGCGGAATGAGCGCGCCGACGGCGACACCACCGCCAATCATGGCAAGGCGTTGCAGAACGTCTGCTTCGGGTAGGAACCGGATCACGAGGAAGGTTGCGACAATGCCGAAGACAATCGCCAGCACAAGCCGCGCTGCATAGAACTTCGTGACCGCGTGGCGCCCGAACCAGCCGGCGCGCATCAGTTCTGCGCGGATTTTCGAGTGCCGATCACCCGTCGGGTCGGTGAAGCCTTTTTCGACCAGGTAGAGCAGGTCGTATGCCGCATCCTGACGCGTGTCGGTCGTGTCCTCATTCGACGTTGTGAGGCGGCCCGATGACGGGTTGTACGCCACGGCCCTGCGGCGAACCGCTTGGCGGCTTTCGATCCAACGCGCGACCAGCCACAGGCTCAGGAATACCGACAGGAAGATTACGAGGACGAGTGCGACTTCGCGGGGGTCGCGCTCGCTCAGGCGTGTGAGGAGCTCGTCGAAGTTGGGCATCATATCTCGAACCTCACCATTCGAAACATGATCACGTTTCCGATGATCATCCACACAACAGCCGCGCCAAGCACGATTGGGACGAAGGTCTTGTCCCAGACGTCTCCGTAAAACGACGGCGCGATGACTTGCAGGACCGTGAACACGAGGACCGGCAGAATACTCAATGCCAGCGCGGAGAACCGGGCTTCGGCAGACAGAGCGCGTGCCTTGAGCCGCATCCGCAGGCGCTCTCGAATGACCCGTGAGAGGTTTTCCAACAGTTCGGCTAGGTTGCCGCCGGATTTGGTTTGCACGCCAATCGCCATGGACAGCAGGCCGAGGTCCTGCAGTCCGACCCGGTCATTGAGGTTGCGCATCGCGCTCTCGAGATCGAGGCCGTATTCAACCTCTTCGCTGACCGTCGCAAACGCGTCGCCGATCGGATTGGGCATGTTGCGGACCGAGCGGACGGCGGACGACACCGGATGACCGGCCCGCAAGCTCCGGACCAATGTGTCGAGTGCTTCGGGCAGCTGCGCTTCAAACCGGCGAAGCCGCCGTTGCCGAAGAATGCGCAGTGTCACGAGAGGCGCGAGGACAAAAGCAATGATTGCCGCCGGAAGCGCGGCCAAGATCGAGAAGCCAATCGCAAGTTGGACGCCAAAGGCAATGATGCCACCCGCGACCGCGACAAGCGCAATGATCTGCGGCGACGAGGCCATGCCGGCCTGAGCCATGAGTTGATCCAGCCCCGCCGTCCCACTGTTTGGCTGGCGTTGCAGCTGGGTCAGTGTCTGGCCGGCCGGTCCACTCGACGCACCGGTCCGCGCCCCGCCGGTTGCAAGGCGGGCACGCACGCTGGAGCGCGCCGATGCCCGGCTGGCATAGCCAAGTATAATCGCTTCGAGTGCCAGAAAGTAGCACGCGAAAATGATGATGATGAAGTAAAGCGTTTCGTTTCCGGAAAATCCAAAGTCAAATGTCAAAGTGGCCTCCCGGGATGAAAATTCATTTCGGAAAGCTCGGCTCCGCTCACCAGCAGTTCATCGAGAAGTTTGGGGCGTATGCCGGTTGCGCGAAACTCACCTTTGTTCGCCGAGCCGTTGTCATCCGCCGACCGGACGAAGCGGTACAGCTCCTGCATCTGGATGACGGAGCCGTCGATGCCGGTGATTTCTTGAACGCTTGTGACCCGACGCGCGCCGTCGGTGCCGCGCTGGACCTGGACGATCAGGCGAATTGCTGAGGCAATGTGGTGGCGAATGGAGTTCTCGGACATGTTGAGGCCGGCCATGGCAACCATTTGCTCAAGCCGCGTGACCGCATCGCGTGGGCCGTTGGCGTGAATGGTCGTCAGCGAGCCTTCGTGACCCGTGTTCATTGCGTTCAACATGTCGAACGCTTCCTCGCCGCGCACCTCGCCAACGATGATCCGGTCCGGTCGCATCCGCAGGGCGTTCTTGACCAACTCGCGCTGCCGGATTTCGCCGTTCCCTTCGAGGTTCGGCGGGCGCGTTTCAAGACGGCCAACGTGTGGTTGCTGAAGCTGCAATTCGGCGGCGTCCTCGATCGTGATCAGACGTTCCGTCTCGGGGATGTAATGAGACAAGGCGTTGAGCAACGTCGTCTTGCCGGACCCGGTACCGCCACTGACCATCATGGAGATCTTGGCCTTCACAGCGGCGCGCAGAAAGGCTGCGATCGGCTGGCGCATCGTGTTGTTGGCCACGAGGCTGTCGAGGTCATAGGCTTGACGTGCGAACTTCCGGATTGACACCAGCGGGCCGTCAACGGCAATCGGGCGCACGGCGACGTTGATGCGGGAGCCGTCGGCCATGCGCGCGTCGACCATTGGGGATGACTCGTCCACGCGCCGCCCGACCGCCGATACGATCTTGTTCACGATCCGGAGAACGTGCGCTTCGTCCTTGAAGCGAACGGAGACCGGCTCAAGGCGGCCCGCCCGCTCCACGTAGATTGTCTGATGCGTATTGATCAGCACATCGCTGATGGTCGGATCCTTTAACAGCGGCTCAAGCGGGCCGAGACCGGTCAACTCATCCATGACCTCATCGACAAAAACGCCAAGTTCCCGACTGTTCAGCGGGATCCGCTCGGAGAGCACGTATTGCTCGACAAGGCCGAATACCTGCGGGCGCAGCTCGCTGCGTGACATCTTATCGACTTGAGCGAGATTGAGCTCGTCAATCAGTTGCCGGTGAAGGCGCAGCTTGGCTTCCATCAACTCCTGGCGTTGCGGATGGAATGCGGTCACCTCGGACTGGGCGCTGATGGGCAAACCGGCCGCTGGTTCCGATGTGCTTGGGACTTCAGAGGCGTGTCCGTTCGCCTCGCGCTGCCGGAGAGAGAACCGCATGTCGTCGACCTTCCGTTGAACCTAAGCGTGGCGCCCTGAGCTGGCTTCGGTTGCTTCGTTGACGATGCGAGCTAGCTCGCGCGAGATTTTGTTCGAACGACTGAGTGCGCTGATCTGCTGGCCACGGTTGATGGCATCGCGCACCAACGATGCGTCGGACGGCAGAAAGCCGGTCGGCACACCGTTGAGAACTTCTTCGGCGTCGCGCTTTTTGAGGGATACGCTCAAGAACTCTTCCCGCCACTTGTTCACGATCACCTGAACGCGCGCGTCGTCCGTCAGCTTTGATGGCAGCGCGTCGGCCAACTCACGTGCCTTGCGCAAGGCCGGCACGGTCGGTTCCGTTACGACGATGGCGTGATCACACCCGGTGATGACGAGATCAGAATACGACGTCCACATCGGCGGCATGTCGATCAGAAGGACGTCGAACATCTGCGATACGGCATCGAGAACGCGGATCAGCAACTCGCCTTCGACGGTCACGTAGTTGGCCGGGCTACGCGGCGCGGCCAGCACCGCCAAACCGGATTCATGACGTGAGAGCATCACTTCCAACAAGCGCGAGTCTAGGCGCTCGGGCGCAGCTGCAACATCTTCGTAGACAAACCCAGGCTCGACCTCCAGGTGGTCTGCCAACGCGCCGGACTGAAAGTTGAGATCAATCAGACAAATGCGATTCAGCGGACGACCCGCACGCCCCATCTGGAACGCCGCTTCGATCGTGAGCGTCGTATTTCCTACGCCGCCGGCCGCTGGGACGAATGCCCAGCATTCCAAGTCGCGGTCACGCGTTTGGCTGACCTTCGGCTGTGCGGACGCTGCGGTTAGGGCTGCCAAGATACTCTCACTATCGGCGTCAACGGGCAGCCAATCGCGTGCGCCGAAGCGCAGTAGGCCCCGAAGCGACGGTTCATCCAGCGTCTCCGAGAAGGTGATGATTGGCCCGCGATAGGGGCCGGTGCCGAGTTTTTCGATCAATGCGAGTGCTGCCTCACGATCGGTGTCGATGTCGATCAACACACTCTCGTCGATGGCATTCACCGCAAGCAGGGCGTCAAACTTGAGCTCTGTCACCGAAATCGCATGGAAGGCTGCGCTGGCGTCGACAATCTCGACGACGCGTTGGCAGAACGTTTCGTCTGGGCTGACGACGAACACCCGGCGCGAACCGTCGGGCTCGGTTGGTTGTGCTGCTCTGCGCGAAAAAAACATGGCGATTCAGGCCTCGTAATGAGCTTTTGCCGGACCGGAACATGCCCCCCTGCGCTCCGCTGCCTAGTTCGTCACTCCGGAGTTGTTTTCGATCACGACCTTTGGCGATCTGGCCGTCAGGCCTTTCGGCTGGACAACCTTGTTCTTTTCGTAACGCTTGATCGCGATTTCCGCGCGTTTCCCATCTATGTCGATCTGGTTGTTCAAACTGTCTCTCGACCAGGGATCGACCGTATGGATTGCGCGGTTGCTGCTGATCGCGTCACCGGCATCTACGGTTACGGTGTCGCTATGTCCGAGATATTGCTCCAGGTCGCTCTGCGCGCAGCCGGCCAGGCCAAGCGCGACGACCGGCAGCAACCATTTGAGCGTCTGCACGCATGGAGCCTCTTTGAAAATGCTATACATCTACTTCCCCTTGAGACTTCCAATCTTGACTGGCTCTCCCGGCGTCAGATCGAGAATGTGACCCGACTTCGGATCCGGTTTCCCGACTTTGATCTCTTCCCGGCCGCCAACAAAAAACTCGACATCGTTTGCCGCCACCTTGCCGTCCAACGGCGTGCGGAGCGGCGCGTCTCCCGGTTTTCTCGGCTTGACGAGGCGCGGCGTCACGATGATGACAAGGTCCGTTTCCTTGCGAGAGTAGGCCGCGCTTCTGAGGAGCGGACCCAGGACCGGAACCTGGCCAAGCCATGGAATCTGGTTCTTGTTTGAAATCGTGTTGGCCTGAAGCAGACCCGCCATCGCGAAGCTCTGGCCATCGCGCAGTTCGATCGTCGTCCGGGCGCGGCGGACCGAGATGCTCGGGATTTCGATATCGCCAACACGCAGCGTTGTGGTTGGATCAAGTTCGCTGACCTCGGGCTCGATCTTCAGGTTGATCAAGCCGTTCGCGAGAACCGTCGGCGTGAAGGCCAACCCGACGCCGAATTTCTTGAACTCAACAGTGATTTGGTTCTGACCGTTGACGGCGGTGCTTTGAACAGGAAACGGGAACTCTCCACCGGCAAGGAAGCTCGCCGTATCGCCAGACAGAGCAACCAGGTTCGGCTCCGCAAGGCGGCGGGCCAAACCTCGCTTTTCCAGCGCCTGAATGATCACATCGACCTTGGTGCCGCTGTCGAGCAAGCGTGCTACGGCGACGCCAAATGGAGAATTGTTTGACGCCAATCCAGTCAAGCCCGTGAAGATGCCGAGATTGCCGTTGTTCTTGAACACATCCCAGGCGACACCAAGATCGCGCGAGGAGTCGCGGTTGGCTTCTATGAAGCGGACCTCAAGCAAAACCTGCTGCGAGCCGCGCACGGCTAAGCCGTTCGTGATTGCGCCGGGCGCAAACTGTTCACCGATCGCCAATGCACGCGAGAGCGCCACGGAATTTGGCACGATGCCTGACAGAAGGACTTTCCCGTTGCCCTCGACAACGTCAATGCGGCTTTGCGGAAGATGTGTAGCCAGGCGCGCCTTGAGGGCGGCGATGTCAGACGTAACCTTAACTCCGACCACTGCAATCACGTTACGATCGCGATCGACGACGGACACGCTTGTCGAGCCAATCTTCTTTCCAAGTACATAGATCGACCGGTCCGAGAGTGCGACGACGTCGGCGATTTCAGGATTGCCGACGAGGATCTCGGATACCTCTTTCTGTACTTCGATTGTTTCAGCGCGATTCAAAACAACGTCGAGGCTCGCAACCTCGCCGCTGGTCGCCAGCCGTCGGATGGCCGACTGTGCGAGAACGATGTCAACGCTGAGAGCCGACATGGCAATCGCAAGGATCGACCATAAGGCGACCCGATTGCGAAGCCGCTGAATCGCGCCTCGCATTGTTGTCACCCGGTTTCTTGTCTCGCGTCGATAATCCATGACGCTCGAACTCCTTACTCTCACCACCGTGTACCGTCTTTGCGCAGTATCTGGCGGCGCTGCATATTACTGCGGGCCTTGTGACGCGCGGCCCGTAACATCTGTTGCGTCCTTCTTCGGCCCAGCGGCCGCGTCTGTATCGTCTTCGTCTTTCGCTTTGTCGTCGGCCGTGCGGTTCGCTTCCAATCGAACGATGCGACCAGGTATTGCGACCTCGTGGCGCTTCACACCCCGCGTCACGACGATGTCCGGCTCATCGAGAACAGGACCTGTGACCCGCCGTTTCTTTTCATTGGGAAGGTCGGAGACGCCAATCCGGCGCGCAATTGCAGACGGTGTCCCGGCAGTGCCGCGTAGTGCGAGCGACAACTGCCCAATCGTTGCGGCGAGCGCGATTTTCTGCGCCTGCTCGCGCGTAACTTCCACGGTCACGACCTTTGGTGGTTCTGCCTGGCGCGTCCGGTCGACGATCTGGTCAATTGCCAGGACTTTGACGTTCTGAAGCAGCGTATCGCTGAACGCGCTACCTTGCGCAGCGGTTGGTGTCCGCGGCGTCGACTTGCGTCTGGTGAGAAGAATATCGACGCGGTCTCTCGGCTGGACAAAGCCCGCAACACCCCGTACGGCGTCAACGCGAATGGCGACAGCCGTCATACCGGGCGCAATCAGCTTGGAAAGACTTGCGTGATCTCCTGGCGCGCCGAGGCGCGATTTCAGTATCGGTTCATCCTTCGCGATGAAGCTGAGCACCATCCGGCGTTCATTGATCAATTGCGCGGCGCTTTGGTAAGACCCGACCGGAACAAGACCGTTCGGCCGCGGAACTTCTTTGACGGCATCTCGCGTGACGAGCGCGCCAAATGCCAGCGGTTTGACAGCCACGACAATCTTGGGAACCGGCAGCGGCGCCGCTTTCGGCTCCGGCTTCGGCTGTGCAATCACTGGTGGTGGCGCCGGCTTTGACTGTCCCAGAAGGCTGAGTGTCAGGCCGGTCGCAATGATGGCCAGGACAAGCGCGCCGACAAAAAGCAATACTGAGTTTACGCGCATAACCGTTCTCAACTCTAACAACGGCGCCCGGCAATCAACCAGTCAATATCGAGCGTGCTTTGGGCATGGCACGCTGTCGTCGTTGGCAACTCGGCGCACTCCCGGCTCGTGCCGGGAGCGCGCTAGTCGGCTGGCACAACACGCATCAGGCCTTGCCGTCTGCGTCCTGGCGTTTCGTTAGTTCGTTAGTGTTGTGTTCAGGGTGGTCCATTGTGTGCCAACCCAGGTGCCGACAGCCGAAATCGTCGCGATGACGCCGACTGTGATTACGGCCAGGAGGATCGTGTATTCGAGAAGCGATGCGCCGCTCTCGTCCCGCCCAAACCGTGCTACTTCTGCCTTAAAACGCTTCAACATGTGCCACTCCACTCTTTCACTCGGCGCCCGCGATCATTCAAAAGGCGTTGTCGATCATTCATAGGATGTGATCGTCGGGTTCCGCCTGCATGTTGCGTTCTGCCGGCCGCTGGTCAATCGGTCGGCAGGCGGGCCGAGCACGATCGACACGCCGGAGTGGTCCACAAGTAACATGCGGAAAAGTCTGCAAATTTGCTTGACGACAGATATTTACATGACTTTGCATAAGTAAAATTATATTATAATCAGTATGTTATCTTTGCTTCTTTATCTCCATATTGTGGCTTCAAAATGGCCATAATTGGCTATGTTGCTCGATTGTGACATATGCTGAGAATCTTCTGAAGGGAGATATATCTGTTTGGAGTTGTATAACTCTTGGGCAGTCCTGCTCCTCGTCGCGGATTGTGCTGATGGCTGATCGTAGGCGAGTCTTTAAATTGCGCTGTTCGCACGCTCGCGGGCTCGCGGCTCGAGCGAGTCTTTGTTTGCGCTACCGCTCGCGACAAGCGCTCGCTACTTGAGCGCGGGTCAGCCGTCGAGCATTGTTTCAGGCCGCGCCAGCGGCCCGGCGCGTTGCGCCGCCCCCGCGGAGGCTCGAGCGCCGCGAGGAATAGCCGTGAGCGATCAACAACCAGCGCGGGCTATCCTGGTAGGACGTTTTCCAGGCCGCGCCAGCGGCCCGGCGCGTTGCGCCGCCCCCGCGGAGGCCCGACCGCAGGGAGGAACAGCCGTGAGCGAGAGTCTTTAAATGCGCTGTTCGCACGCTCGCGGGCTCGCGGCTCGAGCGCTGGCTATCCTGAGAGCACGGTTTCCAGGCCGCGACTGCGGCCCGCCGTGCTTCAGCCAGCTTACTGGACCCGCTCAACAGGCGCACCAAGCCGTGGTGCGGAGTATGAGGCGCCTTGCATGGTGATCGTGCCGACAATCAACGTGCTGAGCGTGGATGTGAACGGATAGGTTGTTTCCGCCATGACCAGGCTGGTGGACGGCTCATTCAGTCCCGCTGGCAGTACCACTGCCGTGCCAGCCTGACGGGCGGAACTGGTGCCGCCACGAGCAAAGCTCCACGCGACTGTCGATTGGCCGTTCTCGTCGGTGACAACGCTGGTGATGACGACTCCAAGCGAGGTTTCGTTGAAGGGCTGCATCATCACGTTGATCAGGTTGTCCTTCATGGCGTTGAGGTCTGCCGTGGAGACCTGGTCTACGCGCGCGACGAGATCGGCGGCGGCGCCGGCGGCTGAGTCCACTCGGCGCCGGACCATGTCGGCTTCAGAGAACTCCGACACGCCAACAAACAGAAACGGAAGAATCGCCATCACGATTGCCGTTTCGAGAAGCGCCTGTCCTTTCGACTCGTGCCAAAACTGTTGTGTGATCCGTCGCAGGCCGCGCCGCGCACGGTCGACACGTCCGGCCTTTTGTGAAGGGGTTGTCCCTGGTCTCCGTCTCATTCCACAACACCTTTGGCCGTTTCGCAGTCGTTTCCGTGTGCAAACGATTGACGTCTGACACCTCAAAACGGCTCGTTCCGCATTGGTGCGGCAGACTGCATCAAATGAAGGCCGCCGCCGAGAAATGTGCGCCATTGATAGAACGTGCTCACCAGAACAACATCGTTGCGCTGGCCCGGCTGATAGCTGAAGTCGCCGTCCGATTTCAGGTTGCCGTCGCTGTCCAGAGGATCGAGTTGCGGAAAGCTGGAGAATGTCACCGCACTGCGGACATCGACCCGAAGCCGCGTATTGCAGTCGATCAGCACGGCCGTTTGGCTGCAGATTTCCGTCTTCAGCTGTGCGGCTGTCCAGCTGCTGTTTTGCGCCGTGCCAACGCGGATGAATCGCGCACCGTGATTTGTCGCGTTTTCGAGTTCCTTGGTGCCCCAGTAGACGAAGCCAAGTTCGATTGTACCCATGATCAGAATGATCAGGGGAAAGGCGACGAGTGAGAACTCGACAAGTGCCGCACCCCGGGTATCTCGTGCCAAGCGATTGAGAAAACGCATCATAAGACCAAGCGACGCAAAACATTCACCTTATCTTACCGCTGCAGCATCTGGTGAAGCGGTTGTGCTTCACCATGTGGCGGAACATGGCGTCAGTCCCGTGCCAGTCCGCTGAGGGCGAAACAAACTTCGTTCGAAGTTATGGTTCTGTCGTTGGAAACGGTCAATTCGCGAGCGATCGTGCGGCAATGTTAAGGGCGAAGAACGGCCACACGACGTGGCCTGCTGGCCACAAAGACTGCGTCACGCGATGCCCGAGGCGCGAGGCCGCCGCGTTGAGAGACTATCTTACGATCTCGATTGCGCCGTCAGAAAGATGATAGCCGACAGAAATGTCAGCCGCACCATCAACCAGATAAAGCCTTTTGCTCGCTGCTTTCGTTGCGAGCTTGCCGGTCACGCGAACCGGCGTAAACACTTCGTTGGCCTTGTACTTCGCTGACAATGTCACGAGCACGATTTGGTTCGGCGGCGGCGGGGGCACGTGAATACACGCGCCGACGTATGGCACCAGTAAGAACTCCGTCTCGCCATCCTCAGAGAACTCCAGCGGCAACAGATAACCTGTCAACCGAACGGTTTCACCACTGAGTTTCGCGTTCACTTTCCGCTGGCGTGCCGTGAGCTTCTTGTCGAATACCGCATAGTTCTCGACCAGGCGATCAATGATAATGCCTTTCTGGCGGAACTTCTGTTCATAGCGGCCGGCTTCTTGAACGATCTCTTTACGCTCTGCGCGCTCGGCCTCGGTGAGTTGGCGCACCCATAATATCGTCTCCAACTCAATCCGCTCTTCTGCGTTCAGGGTTGCCAACGGGTCTTTGATGGGCGGCAGCTTTGGCAACAGGTCAGGCCACTTGAGATCGCGCGCGGCAAGAGCTTGCGATGCCGTCACCAGCAAGACCAGCGCGGAAATGAGCGCGACAACCGATTGCAGAGTTCTCATGGTGCGCTCCGCGTCTGATCGCAGACCATTCGGTCTGGCGACTAGGCTATACGACATACGTTTTACGAGGTCCAATGAACTTGCCGTCAATCTCAGCAACCCTGGCTCAGCAACCCTGGCGCGTGATGTCGTGCCACCGTCGGTAGCGAGTTCGACGGCGGCTATCTCAAATTTTCGCTTTCTTAGGGAACAAACTCGTTTGTTGCCGCGACATAGCTCGTGGATGTCGTCGATAACCAGATGTCAATGCCGTTAGGGCGACAGGTACGCATGACATAGCAAAAAGGGAGCGCGTTGAAGGACTGAGTAAGGGTACGGAATCAAATTATGCTCGATAGTGACATAAGAAATGGTCGAGCCAACGGTTTGTCTCTCTTTTGCTCACGTCGCCATCGCTGAGGTGCCCAGAACGATTGGGGTCTCGTTACAGCGCTGAACGACGTGCACATAGATTTTCAGTCACCAAACCATGTTGCGATTTCAGGAGCTAAACATGTTCCCCAATTTGAGCCGGGTCGATTTTGACCCGGCTCTTTTACGTCCGGCGGCTTCGTCACATTAGTCGAGCGTGCCTGCGCTGTTAGCCGAGATGGCTGACCATTTTCGCGTGCATGTAGGCCTGCAAGCCTTCGGTTCCGCCTTCGTGACCGAAGCCAGAGTCCTTGATCCCGCCAAATGGTGTTTCGGGCAACGCAATGCCGTGGTGGTTGATCGAAAGCATGCCGGCCTCAATCGAATCGGCAATCTTCGTTGCGCGTGTGGCGTCGTGCGTAAACGCGTAGCTTGCCAGCCCGAACGGCAGTTTGTTGGCCCGCTCCAGCATCTCGTCTTCGTCGTTGAAGCGTAGCATAACGGCGACGGGACCGAACGGCTCCTCGCTCATGATCCGCGCATTTTCGGGCACGTCAGTCAGAACCGTCGGCTCGAAGAAGTTGCCCTGGTTGCCAATCCGATTGCCGCCTGTCGTGACTTTGGCCCCTTTGTCGACCGCATCGCCAATGAACTCGTCCATTGCGTTGATGCGGCGTGGGTTGGCCAGCGGTCCCATTTTCGAGTCTGGATCCAGACCGTCGCCAACCTTCATCTCACTTGCGATGCTGGTGAACTTTGAGACGAACTGGTCATAGACTTTGTCGTGGACGAAAAAGCGAGTCGGCGAAATGCAGACCTGGCCGGCGTTGCGCCACTTCAATGCGGCCGTCAGACCGGCGACGTGGTCGGCGTCGACGTCATCAAAGATCATCATTGGCGAGTGCCCGCCAAGTTCCATGGTGATCCGCTTCATATGCTGGCCGGCCATCGCAGCAAGCTGCTTGCCGATCGGAACGGAACCGGTGAATGAGATTTTCCGAACCGTCGGGTGCGGGATCATGTACTCGGACAGCTCAGCGGGTGTGCCATAGAGCATGTTCAAGCAGCCCTTCGGCAGGCCCGCGTCATGGAAGCACTTGACCATGGCGATGGGTGACCCCGGCGTCTCCTCCGGGCATTTGCAGACAATCGTGCAACCGGCAGCCAGCGAGGCCGCGATCTTGCGCACGGCCTGCATGACAGGGAAGTTCCACGGGCAGAAGCCCGCGACGACGCCGACCGGTTCCATGATGACCATCTGGCGAACGCCGTCCGCGCGCGCGGGAATGATCCGGCCATAGGCGCGGCGTCCTTCTTCCGCGAACCACTCGATGACCTCTGCGCAAGCCATGACTTCCATTTTGGCTTCTGCGCGGATCTTACCCTGCTCCAGGGTGAGGACTTCCGCGATCTCGTCCGACCGCTCGCGGAGCAAGTCGGCTGCCTTTCTGAGAATCTTCGAACGCTCGACCGCCGGGGTCTTGCGCCAATCCTTGAATGCCACGCTGGCAGCAGCCAGCGCACGATCCATCTCCTCTTTCTTGGCATGCGGCAGATGCGCCAGAGTTGCGTCAGTGGCCGGATTGACAACGTCCTCGCCGATGCCGCTATTTCCTTTGGTGAATTCGCCGTCGATGTAGAGGTTGAGATCTGTATAGCTCATAGGGCGGTCTCCCGGTTCGCTGTGCCTTGTGCCTTGCGGCATATGAAGCTCGACTTCGGTTTTAAGACCATGGGCATGCACTGCTGCAACCCCTGATCGTGCATACCGGCCCGCAACCCTGGAGGTCCCCTTGACGTTTGATCCTGACGCGGTGAGCTGGGTGACAGGCGAGAATGAGGTGCGGGCCAGGCACCCGAAAATGCTAAGTCGTGCGGAATTCAAGGTCCTCGATCACTTAGATAAGCATTGTCGGGCGATATTGGAGAGGTCTCCGTTCTGCGTCGTAGCGACGTGCGCTCCGGACGGTTCAGGTGGAGTCGATGTTTCGCCGCGTGGCGACCCTCCTGGTTTTCTGCGCGTGCTTGACGACGTGCACCTTTTGCTGCCTGATCGTGTCGGCAACAACCGGTTCGATAACGTCGCCAACCTGTTTGCCAATCCCAAAATCGGCATGCTTGTCGTCGTTCCCGGGGTGGCCGAGACCTTGCGCATCAACGGTACCGCCCGGATCACCGACGACGAAGATCTGCTGCGCGACAGTGCGGTTGCCGGCCGGCCGCCCAAGATCGGATTGGTGATCCGGGTCAAGGAAGTCTTCCTGCACTGCGCCAAGGCGCTCAATCGGGCGAAACTCTGGGATCCTGCAAGTCAGATCAATCGGCAGGAGCTGCCGACCTATGCTCAGATGCTGGCCGATCATGTGCCGGATCTGACCGACGAGGAGAACGCCCGCCAGTCCGCCGAAATGGCGCGGCGTGGAATGTATTAAAGCGTGTCGCTTTGGCTTGTTTTCGCTCACGGGCTGTTCCGGCCTTGCGGCCGGGCCCTCCGCGTGGGCGGCGCAACGCGCCGGGCCGCATTCGCGGCCTGGGAACCGTGCCCTCAGGATAGCCAGCGCCTGTTGTTTATCGCTCACGGCTGTTCCTGGCTTCGCTCGGGCCTCCGCGTGGGCGGCGCAACGCGCCGGGCCGCGTTCGCGGCCTGGAAACCGTGCTCTCAGGATAGCCAGCGCTCGAGCCGCGAGCCTGCGAGCGTGCGAACAGCGCAATTAAAGACTCACGTGCGAATGGCGTCCCAGTCGGCGTCGTCGTCGACGCCCAAGATCCGCGCAGGAGACAATTCAGCGTCGGACCCTACGGGTTGGCGAAGTGGCTGCGGCACAATGGGTTTCATCACCTTGACGCCGCGGATGTCGGACTTGGGAATGAATTCTGCGTCGCCGTTGAAGTTTTCCACGTACAGGAAACTGTCGGCAGTATCGAGCAGACGATGAATGCTGGTCTGCCTGTCGAATGCGGCGCGGCCAGAAACGACGCGACCGTCAGTCAGGGTGAGCGCGACGGTGATTGTGACGGCGTTGACGTTGTCGATCGGATTGCGTTCAAACATAAGCGCACATGGAGTTATCGGGTGCGAGCTATCGGATACGAGTCCGCAACCAGCATCTCACAGGTGTGCCAACTCCAAGTTAACGACTTGGTATGCCTTGTTGACCTGTTTCCTGAGTAACGGTGCAGATGCCAGACCGTGTACAAACATGACACGTTATATTTCCTTGCGAAATTCATCAGTGATGCGTATTCCGGCTGACTTGGACGTGTTCCTGACAGAGAGGCTCTAGAGAGCAATGGGCTATAAGCTTGCTGTGATCGGCGCCACAGGCAATGTGGGCCGCGAAATGCTGAACGTCCTCTCCGAGCGGGAGTTTCCCGCCGATGAGGTCATTGCACTTGCATCACGCCGTTCGATCGGCGTGGAAGTCAGCTATGGCGACAAGACACTCAAATGTCAGGATCTTGAGCAGTTCGACTTCAAGGGTATCGACTTTGCACTGATGAGCGCCGGCGGCACTGTTTCAAAGGAATGGTCGCCAAGGATCGCGGCGACGGGCTGTCTTGTCATCGATAACTCGTCGGCATGGCGCTATGATCAGGATGTTCCGCTTGTCGTGCCGGAAGTGAATGCTGCGGCATTGACGGCGCACATGGCCAAGCCGAACCGAAAGAACATTATTGCGAATCCGAACTGTTCCACTGCGCAGTTGGTGCTGGCGCTGAAGCCGCTACACGACGAGAATCCGATCAAGCGCGTGGTTGTTGCCACCTATCAGTCGGTGTCCGGCGCCGGCAAAGAGGGCATGGACGAGCTCTGGCATCAGACCAAGGGAACTTATGTTCCTGGGACCGAGGTCGAGCCGTCAAAGTTCTCGAAGCAGATCGCCTTCAACGTCATTCCTCATATCGACGCCTTCATGGAGGACGGGTACACGAAAGAGGAATGGAAGATGATGGCTGAGACCAAGAAGATTCTCGATCCCAGCATCAAGTTGACGGCGACCTGTGCGCGTGTGCCGGTTTTTGTCGGTCACTCCGAGGCGGTCAACATCGAGTTCGAGCGCCCGATGACGGTCGCGGAAGCGCGCTCCATCCTGCGTGAAGCGCCCGGGGTTATGGTGGTCGATAAGCGCGAGCCCGGCGGGTATGTCACGCCGGTTGATGCCGCCGGCGAGTTTGCCACCTATGTGTCCCGCGTTCGCGAGGACACGACGATTGAGAACGGCCTGAACATGTGGGTGGTGTCTGACAACCTTTTGAAGGGCGCGGCGCTCAACACCGTCCAGATTGCGGAGACGCTGATCAGCCGTAATCTGTTGGAGACTGAAGCCGCTTGATCTGTGACACCGTCGCGATCCTCTAGGAGATGATTAAGCGACGCCTTTCTCGGCCGCCGGTGAACTCCGGCGGCCGCTTTGTTATGTGTGTTGTGCGGTGCGGATCAATTCTGCGTTTGTCGGAGTCGCCGTCGAGGCGACTGTGACGCCGTCGACCGGCTGTCCCTTGGGACGCTCGCTACCGACCGGCCAGCGCTGATAAAGCGATGTGGGGCGGTTCCAGCGAGACTTGAAACGCACGCAATAGATGTGGGTTCGATTGATCTATGCCATGAGCCTGTCGTGGGATGCAGGTATCATGATTGATCGAGACCGTGCGGCAGGTGTGTTCAGCCTGTTGCGCGGGTCATCCTACGAGAAGCAATTGATGGGGCTTCGGCATGTCCGAGGACAATCGCAGCCTGCTGCGCCGTCGAGCGCTTGAGGTTGCGCGCGAGATCATGAGCGCAGAAGGGTTGGGCGCCGTCCAGGCGCGCCGTATTGCCACCGGTATCGGTTGCTCCGTCGGCACGCTTTACAATCTTTACGACGGCCTTGATGACCTGATCGTTGCGGTCAACGCTGAAACGCTGGAGCAGCTTGGCGCTGCGGTTGTTAAGGCCTGCGACACATCTGACAGTCAGGCCATTGAGCCGCTGCTGGAGATAATGGCGCTCGCCTACTTTGAGTTTGCGAGAGATCATCGCCAATGCTGGCAGGCGATCTTCCAGCATCAGTTGGCCAATGGCCGCGTTGTGCCGGATTGGTATCGCGAGCGGCAGTCCGCGCTCTTTGCTCTTGTCGAAGATATCCTGAGGAGCCGTATTCGCGATGATGATCATCGCAAAATGGCGAGTCGCGCCCTTTTCAGCGCTGTGCACGGTGTTGTGTCGCTTTCGCTCGACGAGAAACTTGGTGCCTATGACGAGCACCTAACGCGAAAGCAAATTACATTCATCGTTGGATCCGCGGTCCGCGGATTGGGTTGATTACATACTCGGGAATAGAGCGTTTCAAGTTTCGCTCAGGAGTCTTTGTTTGCGCTACCGCTCGCGACAAGCGCTCGCTACTTGAGCGCGTTTTCGCTGGCGCTGTTCGCACGCTCGCGGGTCGAGCGCTGGCTATCCTGGTAGAACGGTTCCAGGCCGCGACTGCGGCCCGGCGCGTTGCGCCGCCCCCGCGGAGGGCCTGGCCGCAGGCCGGAACAGCCCGTGAGCGAGAGACTTTAATTGCGCTGTTCGCACGCTCGCAGGCTCGCGGCTCGAGCGCGAGCTATCCTGGTAGGACGGTTTCCAGGCCGCGACCGCGGCCCGGCGCTTTGCGCCGCCCTCGCGGAGGGCCCGGCCGCAGGCCGGAACAGCCCGTGAGCGATAGACTTTAA
>JBCCOV010000085.1:0-20022 GCA_039039985.1 Pseudomonadota bacterium
CGTTGTTGTCTTCATCCGCGAGGCGGTTGGCAATTTTTAGGGCGCC
Source organism: Pseudomonadota bacterium (assembly GCA_039039985.1). Classification (GTDB taxonomy): domain Bacteria; phylum Pseudomonadota; class Alphaproteobacteria; order Rhizobiales; family Hyphomicrobiaceae; genus JBCBWG01. Next base: position 47 of record JBCCOV010000085.1, read on the forward strand.
GAACGCAATCAGAATTTGCGGAAAGCCTGACAGCAGCCCGACCAGCACGACAAGTCGTTCAATGGCGCCTTTGAACGTTTCAATCGAGAAGATGTACCGCCCAGCGTGCGGCCCAAGCCAAAGGCGCAACGCGTAGAACACGGGTAGGCCCACCACTTCGGCCATGGCAAACCATGCCAAGGTGTTAGCAACGAAGATCGCTTCGGCAGTCATCTCGGCTCCGTCTCCTGCGCCACCAGCTGTATGGCCGACCAAACTGCCTGGTATTCCTTGATCAGTAGGCTTTGCCGCCGCCGCCAAATCAGCGATCTGTCCTTTCCAAGTGCACGCGCGGCTGCCGTGTCATCGTCGATATCCAAAAGCGTTGCAATCACGCTGGCATCTTTTACCGACCATCGGCGTGATAGGCCATCGACTGCGGTAAACAGCTCGGCTAGAACCGCATCGCGGTTAGGGTCTCCGGTTTCGAATTCAAACCGGCGCCGATTGCGAGACTTCTGCGATAGCTGATCGCGCGCCCGCGTCAGGCCCGGGCCGAGCATGCCGTGTGCAATGTCTGGATTGATGTCCGTTTCGATCAGGCCAAACACATAGGAATAGCGCAGGCGAAACGGCCGTTGATGCGCCCATCGATCGCGTTCGAGGAATTGCACGACGGTCAACGCGGCAGGCAGTGACACCACAACACCCTGGAATTCATCGCCAAGCGTCACGACAAAGGGCGATAGAATGCTGTCGGCAAAGTCTGCATTCACGGTCGCAACCGCATCGTTGAGCTGTGCCTGCAACGCGCCGCCGGTGTGGGAACGACTGCCGACGACATCCGCCATCAGGATATGATGGTCTCCAGCCAAGCCATCCTCATTGTTGCAGATTTTATGCAGCAATCATGTTCGTTGCATTATTTATGCATCAAATGACGGGTGAAACAAGCACCGGAACGTGTGTCCAGCCGACCCGCACCGCTGACTGTGCGTCACGACGCGAAACGATGTCGACCTTCGGTTGCGGCCATGTCCATTTGAAACATCGGGTCGAGCTTGGCCTGGCGGTCATACAACACGGTGCCAACCGCCATGGCGAGGTTCAAGCAATGCCGCGTCGGTATCGCAACGAAACGATGGCAATGGCGCAAGGAAACCGATGTGAGCGAGCCATCCTCCGGCCCGAACACGTAAAGCGCGTTCTCCGGATGCTCGAAGCGCGTCAGCATTTCGCTTTCCGGCCGCACCTCGATGGCCACCGGCGTGAGGTCCTCGAACTCCTGAAACGGCACATCCGTCCGGCGCCAGTCAACGGACTTGTAGCCCTTCATACGCTCTTCGCGCGGGAGACGGGACCACTCGGCGAGCGCCGTATCCATCCTGTCACCTGTGTAGCGCATCTGCTGAACGCCGTAGGCAGCGCAAGCACGGACAACGGCACCCACGTTGTGCGGGTACTTTGGATTCATCAGCAGAATCGCCGCCCGTGCCATCACCTGGCTCCAACTCAAGGCTTAAGCGGTTGCCGCTTGAACCTTCTCGCCATGCGACAAGCGATCCTGCTTCAGCCGCTCAGCAATCAAAAATGCCAACTCCAGCGCCTGGTCCGCATTAAGGCGCGGATCGCAGTGCGTGTGGTAGCGGGCCCCCAGATCGGACTCGCTGATGGCCTTGGCACCGCCCGTGCACTCGGTCACGTTTTGACCGGTCATTTCAACATGTACGCCGCCGGGGTGTGTTCCTTCGGCCCGATGGACGTCGAAGAATGTCGTGACTTCGCTTAAGATGCGGGCAAACGGCCGCGTCTTGTAACCGTTATTCGACGTCAACGTATTGCCATGCATCGGGTCGCAGGACCACACAACTGAACGCCCTTCGGCCTCGACGGCCCGGATCAATCCCGGCAATCGATCAGCCACCTTGTCGTCACCGAAGCGACAGATCAGGGTCAGCCGCCCCGGCTCATTCTCCGGATTGAGACTGTCGATCAGCTGGATGAGCCCGTCGGGTTCGAGGCTGGGCCCGCACTTCAGGCCGATCGGGTTCTTGATGCCGCGGAAGTATTCGACATGCGCGTGATCGGGCTGGCGCGTGCGATCGCCAATCCAGACCATATGGCCTGAGGTTGCGTACCAGCTGCCCGAGGTTGAATCGAGCCGGGTCAGGGCTTCCTCGTAGCCCAGCAGCAGGGCTTCATGGCTGGTGTAGAACTCCGTCGTCCGCAGCTGCTGAACTTTGTCCGAGGTCATCCCGCACGCACGCATGAACGCGAGCGTCTCGGTGATCCGGTTCGCCAGCTCCTCATAGCGGTGGCCTTGCGGGCTATCGGCAACGAATCCCAAGTTCCATTGGTGAACCCGTTCGAGGTCGGCAAATCCACCCATTGCAAATGCGCGGACGAGGTTCAGTGTGGCCGCGGACTGACGATAGGCCTGAATTTGCCTGTCGGGATCCGGCGTTCGGGCCTCTTCCGTGAAGTCTGCGCCGTTGACGATGTCGCCGCGATAGCTTGGCAACTCGACATCGCCTTGTTTCTCGACCGGAGACGACCGCGGTTTCGCAAACTGCCCCGCCAGGCGACCGACTTTCACCACCGGCATGGAGCCGGCGTAGGTCATGACAACAGCCATCTGAAGGAAGACGCGGAAGAAGTCGCGGATGTTGTCCGCACGATGCTCGACAAAGCTCTCCGCGCAATCTCCGCCTTGGAGCAGAAAGGCGTTGCCAGCTGCGACATCGGCCAGCTTCGCCTTTAAGTCGCGCGCCTCACCTGCAAAAACGAGTGGCGGAAACGTCGCGAGCCGCGCTTCAACGCTTTCAAGTGCTTGTGCGTCGGGATAGTCGGGCACCTGGACGATCGGCTTGCGTCTCCAGGTTTCCGGGCTCCAGGCGGCCATCGGATCCTCCGATATCTGTTGTGGTTACAGAAGGCTATGTGTAGCAAGAGTGTGGCTTATAAGCCTTTGCAAAGCCCCCGGCTAGGGTCTTTCGGCTGGCCGGCAAATTGCTCAAAATGATGAACGACGGCGCCTAGCGTGCAACGAACAGGGCATTGTCCCCATACGTCGACCCCCAGTCGCAGAGCAGCGCCGGCCAAGCTTGCCGATCAGACTGATCAGATCTCGTCCTTGGGTTGCGCACGCGGCCGCTGTGCAAGCAGCAAACCCGACAATCAGTTGCCACGCGACAGGTTATTCAGACTTGCTGAAGCCAAAACTTGGCATTGGGGTCGCCATCGTGCCATGGGGACGGCATGTCGCGTTTGTGAGTCGCTCCTCCAACTCCGCTGCAATCCGCGCGGGCTATCCGCGCCTGATACTGGAACCGGATCCATGATTCAGGATGGCAAAATCTTTGTCGGCAAGAGCGTGAAGCCCGAGTATCTGGATCTGCGCCTTGCGAACCGTCACGGTCTCATCACCGGTGCGACCGGTACCGGTAAGACCGTTACCATGCAGGTCCTGGCAGAAGGGTTCTCCGCAGCCGGCGTTCCCGTGTTTGCCGCCGACATCAAGGGCGATTTGTCCGGCGTCGCCGTTCCGGGTGAGATGAAGCCGTTCATTGAGAAGCGGAACGCCGACATCGGGCTCGAAAGCTACGCGAACAAGGGATACCCCGTCGTATTCTGGGATGTGTTCGGAGAGCTCGGTCATCCGGTTCGGGCCACCGCTAGCGATATGGGACCGCTGTTGCTCGCGCGTCTTATGGACCTCAATGAGGTTCAAGAGGGCGTTTTGACCATCATGTTCCGGGTCGCCGAAGACGAGAACATTGCGCTTGTCGACATCAAAGACCTGCGCGCGATGCTCAACGACATTGCGGAGCGGCGGGAGGAGCTGTCGACGAAGTACGGCAATGTGGCGGCGGCGTCTGTCGCGGCCATCCAGCGCAGACTGCTGGTGCTGGAAGAGCAGGGCGCCGATCAGTTCTTCGGTGAGCCGGCCCTGGCGCTCGCCGACTTCATGCGGACGACCTATGACGGCCAGGGCTTCATCAACATTCTGGCCGCCGACAAACTGATGCAACGCCCGCAGCTCTACGCCACGTTCCTGTTGTGGATGCTGACAACGCTGTGGGCGGAGCTGCCAGAGGTTGGCGATCAGGACAAGCCGAAGCTCGTGTTCTTTTTCGACGAGGCGCATTTGCTGTTCGACGAAGCACCGAAGCCTCTTTTGGATCGTGTCGAACAGGTTGCGCGCCTGATCCGCTCGAAGGGCGTTGGCGTCTACTTCGTGACTCAAAACCCGCTTGACGTGCCCGACACGGTGTCGTCGCAGCTCGGCAATCGCATCCAGCATGCCTTGCGCGCGTACACACCAAAGGAGCAACGCGCCGTGCGCGCGGCCGCCGAGACGTTCCGCCAGAACCCGGAGATCGATACGGAGAAGGCGATTTTGGAGCTCGGCGTCGGCGAGGCGCTGGTTTCTTTCCTCGAAAACCGGGGCGAACCGTCCGTTGTTCAGCGCACGCTGATCCGCCCCCCGGATGCCCGCATTGGGCCGCTCTCGGCTGACGAGCGCGCCGGCTTCATCGCGCGCAGCCCGGTGGCCGGCAAATACGACACCATGGTCGATCGCGAGAGCGCCCACGAGATTGTGGCGAAGCGGGTGGCGCAGCGCGCGGAGGCGGAACGCCAGCTTGAAGAAGACAAGAAGGCGAAGGAGTCGAGCTGGGCCAACGTGGTTTTCGGGCGCGGTCCACGCGGCGGTCGTTCCCTGGGCGAGCAGGTTGCCCGCGATGTCGGCCGCTCGATCATGCGCCGGGTTATCCGGACCGGCATCAACTCCGTCTTGCGGGCGGTCGGCATTCGCGGCCGTTGACCGCAACGCTGCTGAGCAGAGAGCCGTCGAGTAGTCAGCGAAGGTCTTCGAAAAACTGGCCGACGTTGTCGCCCGCGAAAATGCCCTGACGCGGGGACCGTTTGACGGCTTTGAGTTGCACCGGTTTGGGCCTGCGCCGTGTCGGTATGACTTCCGGCGGGACTTTCGACCAACCGCGCCCGGTCCGGCCCAAATGGACGCCGAGGTCAAACAGCTTTTCTTGATAGATCGGATCGAAAACTTCGTTCGGTTTCCAAGGAAACGTGACGGGTACGGATACGAAGTTGAAGTCTGCACCACCGTCCCGTGCGCGACGGAAGATGCGATAGATGTTCGCCTCGGACTGGTTCAGCAACAATGTCGAAATGGCGCGCCCGGCAATCGGTAACGTCTTCTGATCGGTTGCTTTGTACGCCGGGGCCAGTTTCCCGTTCTTGATGAGAAAAATCCGATACAGCGGCGGCCGGTCGAAGAAGCGATTGAAAGACCGAAGCGGTGCTTGCACCGGCGAGACGAACACTTCGCGCGTAATGCCGCCGTCGACGTGCAACTCGTCGTAGCGCTGGCCGTCGGCGTTGACGGCGATCCGAACCGGCGGGAAGACGCCGGGAATGGCGGCTGAGGCGAGAACGACCCTGTGAAACAGTTGCATCGCACCTGGCGCTTTGCTGGCCGCCAGGGCGCCAAGGTTCCAGACGACAGGGCGCTGGGCATCGAGGTTCGTTGTCAGCACAAACAAGAAGCGGCCGCGGCGATACTCTGCAGCGATCTCATCCAGCACTTTCCGGTTCAACAAACGCGCGATCAGCGCAGCAAGCGGAGCCGTGTCGACCAACGAGTCGCCGCCGAACAGCCCCGGAAGGCCGGAAGCGCGGATGAGCTGCTTGGTGTCGTACTTCGTCCAGACTTCACGCAAAACCGGATCGTAACGCGGGCCAAGAAAGGCGAACGGCGCAATCAATGCGCCTGCGCTGACGCCGGTTACGATTTCAAATTCCGGTCGTCGGCCGCTCTGGGTCCAACCAATCAGGATGCCGGCACCGAACGCGCCATCAGCGCCGCCGCCGGACAACGCAAGGATCTCAACGACGCGGCGTCCTTGCACCCGGGTTGCCCTTTGGGCCGGCTGCGGCAGATCCGGAATCGATCGCCGGAATGCGGCCACCGGATCTTCTGGAACCTCATCACCCCAGAAACGGACACCACGGACATTCGGGATTTCCGCCTGCGTGGTTAACGCCGCAGGCAACGGATTGCGTTGACCAATAAAGCCCGCGCAGCCGCTGACGATCGCCACAGCGACAAACGACAGTGCAATTGCAATACGCGGTCTCTCACCAAGCATCGATCGTACGCGGACTGAGATGTGAGCGCAGCACGCCGGGTCAGACGTGCGCGTTCACATGCTGCGGCTTTTCACCTCGGATCCATAGCGGGTTTTATGCGTCCATGGGCACGGGTCCGGCATGAAAATGCCGGCTTGTTGCCTAAGCGGCACGCACGGCAAGGCGCGTCAATCCCGATTAAGCTGCAGAAACTCAGCGTTAATCTCAATTTGGATTTCATCGGACACGAGCGGCGCACTGCGCGAGATCCCCCAGTCGCTGCGCTTGATCGTTGCCCGCGCTGTAAACCCAGACACCCACTGGCCGCGATGCACCGGATTGAACGGCGCGAGGGGATGTTCGCCGGTGTAGTTCCATATCACGTTCAGTGTAATCGGCTTCGTGATGCCACGCAGTGTCAGCTGCCCGTCGATTTCACCGGTTTTCGGCCCGAGTGCACGGACCGCGCTGCTTCGAAACATGATGCGCGAGTACTTTTTGGCGTCAAAATAGTCAGATGACTTGAGGATTTTATCGAGCGCGGGAACGCCCGTATGCAGGCTGGCAACCATCGCCGTCGCTTCGACGGAGCCGGCCGTTGGCATGGTTGGTGAGAACTCGAGGCTGCCGTAGATCTCTGTAAACGTCCCGGACTGCCACGAGACGCCGAGGTGATCCCACGAGAAGCGAATCTGGGTATGCGCGGGATCAAGCTTCCATGTATCGGGGCCGGCTGATGCCGGCGTGCTCAGAAGCCCGAAAAAGATCAAAAGCGCGGTCACAAGGGCCGCGCCATGTCTACCACCGTCCTGAACCGATCGTCTCATATCTAGGGCCTTTCGGCGAAAGAGATCTGGCTGCAATCGTAGCGGCATGGCAGCGGGCTTGACGCCGAGCCTACAGGCCCGCTGCCATGCCGCCGTCGACCGCAAGTTCAGCCCCTGTAATAAAGGCAGCATCATCAGAGGCCAGAAACAGGGCGGCGCCGGCAACATCGTCCGGCGTACCGAACCGGCGCAATGGCGTCTGGTCCAGCAAGGCCTTGCTAATCATGGGGTTGCGCAGGACGCGGCTTGTAAGCGCGGTGTCGATGAAGCCCGGAGCGAGCGCGTTCACCCGAATACCGAACGGTGCGTATTCGACGGCCAAGGCGCGGGTGAGGGCGGACACGGCGCCCTTGGTTGCGGCGTAGCCGGCGAGTTGTCGCAGGCCGCGATGCCCCATGATCGAGGCGAGATTGACAATTGCCCCCTGGCCTGAAGCCTGGAGCAGCGGAAACGCGTCCCGCGCCACACGAACGACCCCGTCCAGGTTCACCTCGCGAATGCGCACCCAATCGGCGTCGCTCATATGGCGAAAGTCTCCGCGCACATTCAGGCCGGCATTGTTGAACAGGCAGTCGAGCCGTCCGTGTGTCGCTGAAATCTCCCGAAATAGCGCTGAAACATCCTGACCGCGGGACACGTCGCAAACCACGGCCGTTGCGTTACCGCCTGTGCCCGAAATGTGCTCCGCAAGCGCGTGCGCAGCGTCGCCGTCAATGTCTGCAAGGACGACATGGGCCTCTTCGCGCGCAAGCCGTTCGGCGATCCCTCGTCCAATACCTGTTGCGGCACCGGTAACCAGTGCAATGCGTCCCTGAAACCGTGCCATGCTTTAAGATGCCGTACGCTATGCTTGCCAAGTGTTTGTTGCGAGGATCGTCGAGTGCCTCGAACATGAGACACACCGTCGTTCAGCCCGCGGGCCCGTCATGGCCAATAAACTCTAACTCAGGCCGTGGCGAATAGTTGGGGTCCGCATCGTTACCAGTTCTTCCGCCGCACTTGGGTGCAACGCCATCGTCGAGTCGAAGTCGGCCTTTTTAGCGCCAAGTCGCATGGCAATCGCCGCAACCTGAACGATCTCGCCGGCATCCGGGCCGGCGATGTGACATCCGACCACCCGGTCGCTGTCGCGATCGACGAGCAGCTTCATGGTCATGCGCTCAGTTGACCCGCCGAGCGTAGCCTTCATGGGGCGGAAACTTGCCTTAAACACGTCCAGGTTGGGGTACGTTTCCAGCGCCTCATGCTCCTGCATGCCGACGGTTCCGATCTCGGGCGTCGAGAAGACGGCCGTCGGGATCATGTCGTAGTCGGTCGTCCGCGGCAGGTTGCCGAACTCTGTGTCCGCGAACGCATGGCCCTCGCGAATGGCAACAGGCGTCAGTGCAACGCGGTCCGTCACGTCACCGACGGCAAAGATGGATGGCACCGATGATTGCGAGCGGTCGTTGACGATCACCTCGCCCGCTTGCCCGAGTTCCACGCCGGCTGTTTCCAATCCGAGACCTTTGGTATTCGGTGACCGCCCGATCGCGAACATGATGTGATCGGCATCCAGCCGACCGCCGGATTTCAGATGGCCGATCAAACCGTCCGGCCCACGTTCGATTTTTGCGAACACGTCGTTGGTGACGATCTTGATACCGCGTTCACTGTAGGCGGCGGTGACGGCGTCACGCATGTCTTCGTCAAAGCCGCGCAGGATCTTGTCGCGACGATAAATCAGGGTGGTGTCAACGCCCAGCCCGGCGAAAATCCCGGCGAACTCGACGGCAATGTAGCCACCGCCGGCAACCACGATCCGCTTCGGCAGGGTTTCGAGATGGAACGCCTCATTCGACGTAATGACATGCTCAATGCCCGGCAGCGCGTCATCGAAGTTCGGCCATCCGCCGGTTGCGATCAGGATTTTGCCGGCCGTGACCTCCCGGTCCGGCTCGAGAAGACGAACGCTGTTCGGACCCGTCACAACCGCACGTGTTGCGAACGCCTCCGCGCCTGCCGCCTCAAGATTGCGCTTATAGGCCGCTTCCAGCCTTGCGATCTCCTTGTCCTTGTTGGCGACCAAGGTCGGCCAGTCGAACGCGGTCTCGCCAACGTGCCAGCCAAATCCGGCAGCGTCTGAGAACTCTCCGGGAAAGCGGCTGGCATAAACAAACAGCTTTTTGGGCACGCACCCGCGGATCACGCAGGTGCCGCCGAACCGATACTCTTCCGCCAGTCCGACTTTTGCGCCGTGCGTGGCCGCAATGCGCGCCGCGCGCACACCGCCGGATCCTCCACCGATCACGAAAAGATCATAGTCGAACGCGGTCATCGGCCTCTCCTCAACTCGTTCCGCACCGAAGCGGCTCAGCCGCGAGCAGCCCTCACCCTTCGTCCTGTTCCGGCGCTGTGATTTCAGTCACGCCGCTTTCGCCGGCGATAAAGGCCGTATCGGCAATGCCCAGAAACAAGCCATGGTCGACGATGCCGGGTATCAGGCTGAAAATCTCGGCCAGCAGTTCCGGCTGCCCGATTTCGCCGAACGCACAGTCGAGAATGAGATTGCCGTTCTCGGTGACGAACGGTTTGCCGTCGCTGGCACGGCGCAACGTGATTTCGCCGCGACATCCGGCCTCACCGGCCAGGGCGTGGATCATGTTGTGCGTCACCCGGATACCGAACCGCGTCACTTCAACGGGAAGCGGAAACGCGCCGATGGTCCCGACCAGTTTTGAGGAATCGGCAATCACAACCATGCGCTCAGACGCCGCCGCGACAATTTTCTCGCGCAGCAGCGCACCGCCGCCGCCTTTAATCAGCCGGAGCTGGCGGTCGAGTTCGTCCGCGCCGTCAATGGCGAGATCGAGAAATGGCTCGTCTTCGAGTGTCGTAAGCCGAAGCCCGACGGCCTCCGCTTGGGCGCGTGTGGTTTCCGACGTAGGAACGCACAGAACGTCGAGCCCGGATTTGGCGCGGGCGCCGAGCAGATCAATAAACTTGGCAGCGGTAGAGCCCGTACCCAAGCCGAGTTTCATCTGAGGTTTGACGAGGTCGAGTGCCGCTTCCGCTGCACGCAATTTCAAGTCGTCTGCGTTCATGCCGCGGCCTTTCCTAAAGAGAGCGCAACCAATCTGATCGTTCCTAGGGAGGGTCGGCTGACGATGCAAGCGGGTCGGCTGTGCAGTTGGTGTGTACCGTGCTATCGGCCCGCGTGGTTCAGATCGCATTGCGGGTGGCGCAAGCTGCGCCGTCGCGCGCGGTCTGATCGAGCGTTAACCTTATGATGTCGAGCGGATTTCTCGATCCGGCGCATAGACTTTGGCCGTGAGTTTCGGCCAAGAACTTTGGGGCCAAGAACTTTGGGGCCAAGAACTTTGGGGCCATGAGCTTGAGAACGCGAGCCAATGCGGGCCGGCACAGGTGAGCGAACGCAAGCTGAACGTGGAGAGGGCGATGACCGGGCGTTTTACGGGACTCACAGTTGCGTTTGATCTTGACGGCACGCTCATCGACACGGCGCCGGACCTTATAGCGACGGCGCAGGCGGTCATCGCAAAACGCGGTCTCGGCCCTGTTCCGGAGGATGTCATTCAGCCGCTGATCAGTTTTGGCAGTCGGCGTATGCTTGAAGCGGCGTTTGCGCATCACGGCGTCATAACGACGTCAGCAGAAATCGACCGGTTGTTCACAGCATTTCTTCAGCATTACCGCGACAATATAGCCGTCCACAGTCAGCCCTATCCCAAGCTCCGCAACGTCCTTGAGCATTTGAAACGCGAGGGCGCTGCGATTGCCGTCTGCACCAACAAGCTGGAGAGCCCGTCTCGTTTGCTGCTCGACGCGCTGAATTTGACAAGTGCCTTCGCCTTCATTGCCGGCCGCGACACATTCCCGGTTCACAAGCCGGACCCGGGTCATCTCATCGGCGCGATCGAACAGGCCGGCGGCATTCGGACGCAGGCGGTGATGGTCGGCGATAGCGATGTCGATGTCTCAACGGCAAAAGCCGCAGGCGTGCCAGTTATTGGCGTGACGTTCGGCTACACGCCCGTTTCCGTTCGCGAACTCGGTTGTGACGCCGTGATCGACCACTACGACGAGTTCATGCCGATTATTGATCAGATCGCGCAGCGCATGCTGCACGATAGTGGTTCGGAGCCACGATAGCTGAGCTGCATAACTGAGCTGGGCGGCCGCACGGTTCAAACGGTCGAGCGACGCTTGGCAGTACGATGTGCTGAAACCTACTTATGTCAGCTCAGGAAAAACACTTCTAACCGGAAGACAGGGTCGCCACTGCGCCACAATCGGGCGGCACGTCGTATGGGCAGACATTTGGTTCTGCGAAGCTGCCCCATAGCTGCCGAAGGGATGCTGTGCGACGCTATGAACACGTTGCGCGCTTTGGACGAGACAAGGCGGGCATCCCATCAGATTGTTTGTCGGGCCATCAGATTGTTTGTCGGGAATGCAATGTGGCCCTGCGTGTTCCATAAAGTGCCACGTACGTCCCAGGAGGAATAACAATGTCGATCCGTTTTGCGCTTCCAGCTGTCGCGGCCCTTGCTGTGCTGGCGCCGTTGACAGCCGCACATGCCGAGACAGTTGAAGACTGCCTTAAAGCGACATTTGATGTCGCGAAAGTCGCACAGGAAAAGAAGCCAAGCGATGCGCAAATCAAGTCGCTTGAAGCGAGCTTGATGAAAATCGAAGAGTTGTGCGACGGCAAAAAGTTCTCCGACGCCGCCGCCGCCCGCAAGGATCTTGAGGCGATGATCGCCAAGCTTTAGCGCGCAACCGTTTCAGGTGGGCGCGCAAGCGCGTCCATCTGAAACCACGTCCATCTGAAACGTCGACTGAGTTTTATTCTACCGCGTTTCATTTTGCGCGCGATTATAGACATCGTCTGATCGTTCGATGTCATCCTCGCCGAGGTATGTGCCGATCTGCACCTCGATGATCTCCAGTGGAACTTTGCCCGGGTTTTCGAGACGGTGCCATTGCGTCGCGAAAATGTAGACGCTTTCGTTTTCCCGAACGAGTTTGGTCGTGTCGCCGATTGAGACCTGGGCTGTGCCTTGCACGACGACCCAGTGTTCCGAGCGGTGGTGATGCCGTTGCATGGACAGTTTGCCGCCGGGTTTGACGTGGAGCTTTTTGACTTGGAACCGCGGACCCAATGCCAACGTTTCGAAATAGCCCCACGGGCGAAGATTCCTCAGATGCTGTTCCGGTTCCTTGCGGCCGCTGTCCCGCAGCGACGCAACCAGACCAGAGACCTCCTGCGTGCGTGATTTGTCCGCGACGAGCAGCGCGTCCGGTGTCTCGACCACAACAAGATTGTCAACGCCGATCGTCGCGACAAGGCCGCGCTCGCTATGGACGTAACTGTTGTGTGTGTCTGTCAGCAGGGTATCGCCCTCCGCCGCATTTCCGTTGCTGTCATGCTCGGACACAGCCCACAGTGACGACCATGATCCAACGTCGCTCCAGCCTAGATCGACAGGGATCAAGGCCGCCTTGTCCGTGCGCTCCATAACCGCGTAGTCGACCGAGATGTTTGGTGCCGCCGCGAACGCTGGCTCGTCGAGTCTTAGGAACTCGAAGTCCAACGTGGCAGCCGAAAGTGCAGCCTTTGCCGCGTCGAGAGCTGTCGGTTCAAAGCGCGCCATTTCGTCCAAAAACGTTTGTCCGTGCAGCACGAAGATTCCGCTGTTCCAGAAATGATCGCCAGACGCGACGTAGCGCTCAGCCGTTTCACGATCCGGTTTCTCACGAAATGCAGCAACTTCGAATGCGTTCTGGCCAGCGCCTGCGATGTCCCCGCCTTGTCGGATATAGCCATAACCAGTGTGAGGCTCATCCGGCTTGATTCCGAACAATACCAGCCGGCCAGCACGTGCAACCTCAGCCGCGTGCGCGACTGCTGCCACAAAAGCTGGTGTGTTCTTGATCAAATGATCAGACGGCATAACCGCGACAACGGCATCCGGATCTGTATCGACAATGTGCTGAACGGCAACGGCAATGGCGGGCCCGGTGTTACGTGCGACCGGCTCAAGAATGATGCTGCGCGCTTCAACTCCCAACTCTTCGAGAGTCTCACGGATCAAGAACCGATGATCGTTGTTGCACAGCAGCGTGGGCGCGCCGAAGTTATCCCCACGCAGGCGGCCGAGCGCCGTCCCCAAAAGGCTCCCCGATTCACCACCGAAAAACGCGATGAACTGCTTTGGAAACATCGCACGCGACAGCGGCCACAGGCGGGTTCCCGACCCGCCAGACAAGATCACCGGATAAATCATTCCCGTTGCCCTTTGCAGTGGACGGAGCCAACCGTTGCTCACCGTCCGCAATCAAGGAAGCCATGTCTCATTCTGTTTGCCCGGACAAGCGGCAAACACCGGTTTTCAGCGTCTTGTTCGGCAGAGCGTTGGTGCAGACATCGGTCAGGACTTGTTCAGCAGCTGCTTGAGGCCATCTCGAAACGGCGCGTGCAAATCGTCCCGATCGAGCGCGTAGGCGGCATTTGCGAGCAAAAAACCAAGTTTGGACCCGCAATCATGGATCGCACCATCAAACCGCACGGCGTGGAAATCTTGACCCGGTTGGTTCATGAGCTTCAGCATCGAGTCCGTGAGCTGGATTTCGTTACCGGCACCTTTCTCTTGCTCAGCCAGCAACGCAAAAATCTCCGGCTGTAGAATGTAACGGCCAGTAATATGGAGGTTTGAGGGGGCTGTCCCTTGCGGCGGTTTCTCGACCATCGCGCGGATCGGGCTGACCTTGGCGGTTGCGTCATCAACACCGACAATGCCGTATTGGTGTGTCTGCTCCTCCGGAACCGGTGATACGGCGATGTGGTTGCCGCCAAACTCATCATAGGCCGCAATCATCTCGGCGAGGCATGGCGTTTGCGAGCGATGCAGCATGTCCGGCAATAGCAGCGCAAACGGCTCATTTCCGACGATATCGCGGGCGCACCAGACGGCGTGGCCAAGCCCCAGCGGCTCTTGCTGTCGTGTGAAACTGGCCAATCCGGCTTTGGGACGCTCAGCCCGCAAGGCCTCGAGAGCGTCGGTTTTTCCGCGCCGTTCGAGTGTGTCTTCAAGTTCGAAAGCAAGATCGAAGTGATCTTCTATGGTGCTCTTATTGCGACCGGTCACGAATACCATGTGCTCAATCCCGGCCGCGCGCGCCTCATCCACAACATGCTGGATCACCGGACGATCGACGACCGTCAACATTTCTTTCGGCATGGCTTTGGTTGCCGGCAGAAAGCGCGTGCCGAGCCCGGCAACAGGAAAGACGGCTTTGCGGATACCCAAGTTTCATACTCCCAGGTTGTGAGTACGCGGACTGATGCCGCGCGGTAACCTTCAAGTGTGCCGAATGAATGAGCGCAGGTCTCGCAGGTTTCAATTGCCTCGTGAGGCACCAATATATTCGATCTGTGAGGCGCCCATTTCTACTGTTTTGCCAACCTGCTGTGAAGTCTTGAGCCGATGTGCTACAGCCCAGCGAAACTTACGTGTTTGGGCTGCGATTCGCGCTGCTGACAGCCGAGGTTTCAACGATTCGACCAACGTGATACGTGCGTGTCGATCAAGCATGCGCCAGCCCGTTGTGACGGGACACGCCCGCTGGTTGGGGCGCGGCGTCAAAGCCGGGAGCATTCCTAATGGCGAATAATCTGCATGATCCGCTGGGCCAAACCGACGTTGCGTTCGGGCTTACCTTTGATGATGTCCTGTTGGTGCCGCAAGCCTCAAGCGTCACACCTGCTGTCGTTTCCGTCCAATCACGGGTCACGAAGTCCGTTTCCGTGAACATTCCTGTTCTGTCATCGGCCATGGACACGGTGACCGAAGCGCGCATGGCAATCGGCGTGGCACAGGCTGGTGGTATCGGCGTCATCCACCGCAATCTCGAACCCGATGCGCAGGCGCGCGAGGTCGAGGCTGTCAAAAAGTTCGAAAGCGGCATGGTGGTCAATCCGGTCACCATTCAACCGAACGCAGCACTGAGCGACGCGTGGGATACCATGGACGCGCACCGGATTTCCGGCATACCGGTCGTCCAACCCGAAACCGGAAAGCTGGTTGGCATTCTGACAAACCGCGATGTGCGGTTTGCGACGAATCCGGATCAGCCCGTCTCGGAACTGATGACCAAAGAGAAACTGGTCACTGTGACAGCCGGTGTGTCGCGCGATGAGGCCAAGCGCCTTCTGCACGCCCACCGCATTGAGAAGCTGCTCGTCGTCGATGAGGAGTTTCGCTGCATCGGCCTTATCACCGTCAAGGACATTGAGAAGGCGCAACGCTACCCCGATGCGTGCAAGGACGAGCAAGGGCGTTTGCGGGTTGCGGGGGCGACCACTGTCGGTGATGCGGGGCACGAGCGCAGCGAGCGCTTGATCGCAGCAAACTGTGATCTGATCGTTGTCGATACGGCGCATGGCCACTCTCAGCAGGTGATCGACGCTGTCAGCCGGATCAAGAAACTCTCAAACCGTGTGCAGGTCATCGCAGGCAATGTCGCAACCTACGACGCGACGCGTGCTCTGATTGACGCGGGTGCGGACGCCGTAAAGGTCGGTATCGGCCCTGGCTCAATTTGTACGACGCGGATCGTAGCCGGCGTCGGCGTTCCACAGCTGACGGCGATCATGGATTGTGTGAAGGCGGCGCAGGCGTCCGGAACCCCGATTATTGCGGACGGCGGCATTCGGTTCTCCGGCGATGTGTCAAAAGCGCTCGCCGCCGGCGCCGATTGCGTGATGGTCGGCTCACTGCTTGCCGGAACCGACGAAGCGCCGGGCGAAACCTATCTGTATCAGGGGCGTACCTACAAAGCCTATCGCGGCATGGGATCCGTCGGCGCGATGGCCCGCGGGTCTGCCGACCGGTACTTCCAGCAGGAAGTCAACGACAGCCTCAAGCTCGTACCGGAAGGGATCGAGGGGCAAGTGCCGTATAAGGGGCCGGTGGGCCAAGTGCTGCATCAGCTCGTAGGAGGATTACGAGCGGGCATGGGCTATGTCGGTGCTGAAACAATCGAAGATCTGAAGACCCGTGCTCGGTTTCTTCGAATCTCTCCAGGAGCCATTCGTGAAAGCCATACGCATGGGGTGTCGATTACCCGCGAAAGTCCGAATTATCCCGGCAACATGTAGCGTTGCTGCGAAACAAGGCCCGACAACACGCAAAGTCCGGGTGCATAAGCTCGCGGGAGCCCTGCTGTGATGCCTCAGACAGCGATCGTGTTACCGGTGATTGCCCAGGCGCTGATTACGTTTGCGGTGTTGTTCGTTCTCGGCGCTCGTCGTCAGGCGGCATTGAAAGCAGCCGGCAAGGTCCCGCAGGATATGGAGCTTGCCGACGATCGCGACTGGCCGAAAGCCGCGGAAGCTGCATCCCGCAATTTCAAGAACCAGTTCGAATTGCCGGTTCTGTTTTACGTCGTATGCGCATTTGTGCTGATGACGCGCACCCTGGATCTTCTTCTGTTCGTCCTAGCCTGGGTTTTTGTCGGAAGTCGCGTTGTGCACGCCGTTGAGCATTTGCGGCAGAACCGCGTGCCGGTGCGGGGTGGCTCGTACATCATTGGCTTTGTCGCCTTGGTGCTGATGTGGCTTGTTCTGGGCTGGCACGTCGTCACGCGGGGGTTCTAACGTGCGTCCGGGAGCCAGGCTCGCTGCCGCTATCGAAGTTCTGACCGAAATCATGACGCGTGGGCGACCGGCGGCCTTATCGCTCTCGGATTGGGGCAAAGCGCATCGGTTTGCAGGTTCGGGCGACCGATCGGCAATCGGCAACCTCGTATATGATGTCTTGCGGTCCAAGCGCTCCCTGGCAGCGCGCATGGGATCTGATGATCCGCGCGCCCTGGTTGTGGCGGCTGCGCAAACGTCACTTGGGCTGAGCGAAAGCGAACTGATCACAGCTGCTGATGGCAGCAAGCACGCGATTTCACCACTGTCCGACAGCGAACGGACTGCGTTGGCCAGCGTCGTACCCGATGATGCCGTCTCGGCCGTAGCTGCTGATCTGCCCGACTGGCTTGTGCCGTCCATGACGCGGGTGTTTGGCGAAGGTCTGGTCGCAGAGGGGCGCGCACTGGCACGTCGGGCGCCGGTCGACATTCGGGTCAACACGCTCAAGGCGGATCGCGGCAAGGTTCTGCGCGCTCTGGCCGAAGCCGGCGCCGAGCCGACACCGCATTCGCCGATTGGTTTGCGCGTACCACATGGCCGCGCCGGGCGTCGCACGCCGAATGTCGAGGCCGAGGCATCGCACGGAAAGGGCTGGTTTGAAGTTCAGGACGAGGGCAGCCAGATCGCCGCGCTCCTGGCGGGAGCCGGGCCTCGGGAACAGGTGCTTGACCTGTGTGCGGGCGCCGGCGGCAAAACACTGGCGCTTGGTCTCGGTATGCAGAACACCGGGCAGATATTCGCCTACGACCGAGATCGCAACCAGCTTCGTCCGATCTTCGAGCGGATCCGGCGGGCGGCGCTCCGTAATGTTCAAGTGATGGATGCCGGCCGCGAGGCAGAGCTGTTGGCGTTGGGGGCCAGGTTCGATCTGGTGTTTGTTGACGCCCCCTGTACCGGATCCGGCGTCTGGCGCCGACGCCCCGATGCAAAATGGCGGGTCAAGCCGCAGAACCTCGCGCAGCGGCTTGAGGAGCAAGCAGACGTCCTGACCACTGGCGCGAAACTCGTGAAGCCGGGCGGTCGGCTTGTCTACGTTACGTGTTCGTTGCTGCCGGAAGAAAACGTCGACCAGGTCACGGCGTTTCTGGACGGGCAGCCCGATTTCCGCGTTGTGCCCTACCGGCAGGCTTGGAAGAACCACATCTCAGATACACCGCCGGACTCAGCTGATGGCGCGGACGACACGCTTCTGCTATCGCCACATCGGCACGGCACGGACGGGTTCTTTATCGCGATACTGCAACGAGATGGGCCCGAAGCGATTGCGACATGAGGTGTCCGGATGAGTGACTGGCTGAGCTTTCTACCGTTTGTCGCGATTGTCATTGCGGCAGCATCAACGGGCGCCGTGTTTTCACCCGGTCCATGGTATGTCGCGCTCAACAAGCCCAGCTGGACCCCGCCGGATTGGGCGTTTCCGGTTGTGTGGACCCTGCTCTACGCAATGATCGCTGTGGCGGGCTGGCAAGTTTGGAGCCGGGACGGATTTGGTCTGGCGCTCGCGATCTGGGGGCTGAACCTCGTTTTGAATGCGGCCTGGTCGTGGATCATGTTCGGGCGCCAGCAGATCAAACTGGCCCTGATGGACGCTTTGGGCATGTTGCTGACGACGGCTGCCTTCATTGTCGTTGCATGGCCGATCAGTGTTGCGGCCGCTGCGCTGTTCGTGCCGTATCTGGCATGGGTCGCGGCGGCTGTTGTCCTGAACTATCAGGTCTGGCGGCTCAATCCGGAACCGGTTGGTGCCGACGCACAAGGCCCCTAGAGGCTCTTCGCCTTTGGCGGAATTGCATCGCCGGCCCACACCCCCGTCCTGACAGATCGCGATCTTTTGCGATGCATTGCAACGCGATCGTGGGACGCGGCGCACGCGCGACTTGATCAAGACGCGCGAAGCGCTTACGCAGCCACATGAACGAGTCAATTCTGATCATCGATTTCGGCAGCCAGGTCACGCAGTTGATCGCGCGCCGTGTCCGTGAAGCCGGTGTCTACTCGGAAATCGTGCCGTTCAATCGGGCGGATGATGCCGGCGATCGTTTGAAACCAAACGCCATTATCCTGTCGGGCGGCCCGGCCAGCGTGACCGAAACAGGCACGCCGCGCGCGCCGGACTGGGTGTTTCAGAGCGGCCTACCGATCCTGGGGATCTGCTACGGCGAGCAAACCATGGTTGCGCAGCTCGGCGGTGGTGTGGAGGGCGGCCACCATCGTGAGTTCGGACGGGCCGAGGTTGAAGTCGTCACCTCAAGTCCCTTGTTTGATGGTGTATGGGCGCCAGGCGAACGCCACACGGTCTGGATGAGCCATGGCGACAAGGTCACGAGTCTTCCCGATGGCTTCACGGTTATTGGCAAGTCGCCCAGCTCACCGTTCGCCGCGATTTCCGATGAAAGTCGCAAACTCTATGCGGTACAGTTTCATCCTGAAGTTGTGCACACGCCGGATGGCGGGCAATTGCTCGCGAACTTCGTACACAAGATCGCCGGCCTGTCGGGCGATTGGACGATGGCGCATTTCAAGCAGTCCGCGGTTGACGCTATACGGCGCCAGGTTGGCGATGGCCGCGTGATTTGCGGATTGTCAGGGGGTGTCGACTCATCAGTCGCTGCCGTGTTGATCCACGAAGCGATCGGCGATCAGCTAACGTGTATTTTTGTCGATCACGGCCTGCTCCGTCGCAACGAAGCGGCTGACGTCGTCGCGTTGTTTCGCGAGCACTACAACATTCCGCTCGTGCACGTCGACGCTGGCGATCAGTTCTTGGGTGAACTTCAAGGCATCGAAGATCCTGAGCAAAAGCGCAAGATTATCGGTCGCCTGTTCATTGATGTTTTTGACGCGGAAGCGCAAAAACTCGGCGGCGCAGATTTCCTGGCCCAAGGAACACTTTACCCGGACGTCATTGAGAGCGTTTCTTTTACCGGTGGACCGTCCGTTACGATTAAATCGCATCACAACGTGGGTGGCTTGCCGGAGCGGATGAATTTGAAACTTCTCGAACCGCTCCGCGAGTTATTCAAAGACGAGGTGCGGGCACTTGGCCGCGAGTTGGGATTGCCGGAAGCGTTCATTGCACGGCATCCGTTTCCCGGCCCGGGGCTGGCGATCCGCGTTCCCGGTGCGATCACAAAAGAGAAGCTCGATATTCTGCGCGAAGCGGATGCGATCTTCCTTGAAGAGATTCGAGCCGCCGGCCTCTACGATCAGATCTGGCAGGCTTTTGCGGTTTTGCTTCCGGTCAAGACGGTCGGTGTCATGGGCGACGCGCGAACGTACGACCATGTCTGTGCGCTGCGCGCCGTAACGGCAACCGA
>JBCCOV010000086.1:0-19915 GCA_039039985.1 Pseudomonadota bacterium
AGGTCGGCGAACCCTGGCGTCTCGGGCAGCCGCTTGAACAATGTGTCCACGCCCAGAAGGAAGTGGAAGCGCTCGCCGCGCAGCGCGCGGATCATCGACTGGCGATCCTTCGCGTTCGGTATCAGGAGGCTGCGCCCACCCTTAATGGCCATGAAGAGGCTGCAGTTTACGAAGGCCAGGATATGATAGAGCGGTAGGGCGCAGACAGCGACCAGTTGTGTTTCAACCGGCTGCCGCCGGAGTGCGACGTCGACCCAGGCCTCGGCCGATAAAACTGCGGAGACCAGATTGGCGTGGGTCAGCATCGCGCCCTTCGCCGTTCCGGTGGAGCCACCCGTATACTGCAGCGCCATCAAATCTTCGGGGCCGATCGCCGGCCGCACGAAGGCGCGCCGCAAGCCGATCTGCAAGGCGCGCTTGAAGGGCATCGCAGTCGGCAGCTTGTAGCTCGGCGTTGCGCGCCGCCAGTACTTCAGCATCGCATTGGTCGCCAAGCCTCTCGCACGTCCCAGCATGTCGCCGATCCGCGTCAAGATTACGTGCTCGACCTCGGTCTCGGAGAGCGCTGTCTCAAGCGCGGACGCGGAAATCTCGGCGAGAATGATCGCCTTCGCGCCGGAGTCTTTCAGCTGATGCGCAAGTTCGCGGGGCCGGTAGAGCGGGTTGACATTCACCAGTACGAAGCCGGCGCGCGCGATTGCGGCGACGCAAACTGGCGATTGAGGAATGTTCGGCAGCATCACCGCCACCCGGTCGCCCTTCTTCAGGCCGAGCGACTGAAGATAGGCGCCGATGGCGCGAGAGGCCTGCTCATACTCCTGATAAGTCATATGCGCGCCGAGGCAGGTGTAGGCGCACGCATCGGCATGGCGCTGGAAGCTCTCCTCCAAGATGTCCGCGAGTGACGCGTAACGCGCCAAGTTTACGTCGTGCGGAACATCCGGCGGATAGGCCGCAAGCCAACGCCGCGGCGCGGCCATGCGTGCGCTGTTAACGAACGGAGAGGCTTCTTCGGTCAAAGCAGTGTCAATCAAGTTCCTGCTCCAAGTTTCATAAGGTTCAATGTCCGATGGCAGACATGCACGCGGGCGACTGACGATGACGGTAAGAGCCGCAATCGACAGCGGCGAACGTGCCAGAGGATATGCAGACGGCATCAGCGGTACCGTCGCCGTGTACGCGACGGCGACGGTCCTCAATGCCGATCCAATCAGCGTGTCCATCCCTCGGATTTGAAAATCGCCAAAGCGGCGTCGCTCGTCAGGAAGTCGACGAGTTTCGCCGTTTCAGGGTCAGCAGCAGGCGAGGCAACCACGTTGGTTACCCGATGAATGCGGCGCGTCGGCTCCAACTCGACGAAATCCGCGACATCGGCGTTATTCAGAGGCCAGTGGACCCAGGTGATCCAAGCGTCGGCAGGCGCTTCCGCGTTCTTGAACGCTCGGAAGCTTGCCCCGCTGCCCTTCTTGAATGCGACGATGTTTGCGCGCAGGTCTGCCACGTCCTGAAGCCGTCCAAGCCGGCCGGCAACATCTTCCCAGACACCAGTGCCGGACGTATTGTAGACGCCGGCGCCTTCGGTCACGACGACCCGTACACCCGGCTTCACGAGATCTTCGAATCCTTGGATGTTCTTCGGGTTGCCTTTTTGAACCGCGATCACAGCGCGCCGGATGAAGAGCGGCCGGACGTCGGCACTAGCGAACCCGCCATAGGTCTCGAGGAACGCTGTCATCGACTGTTCCGAGCTGCCGAAAAGCAAATCCGCGCTGCGCTGCGCGTCTTTGGTCCAACGGCTTTCGGGACCATAGGTTACTTCGACGTCGACGCCGGTCTTCTTCTCGAAGGCCTTCGCTGCGCGAATGAGTGCTGTATGTGGACCACCGGGCCCGAATACACGAACGACACCGTCTTTGGGTGTGTGCTGAATGCTCTCGTCTTTCAAGGCATTGGCTGAAGCTGCCGTTGAGGTCAGCAAGGCAGCTAATGCAATCGAACAAGCGAATCTCACGGGATCATCCTCGTCTGGTTATCCTTAGGTCCGTTGGACCTGACAAACACCAGACAGGCGCGCCGGGCGGCCTATTCCCTGATCACGAAAAAGCGATGAGCTGGGATTTCTGGAAGGTGGGCTGCACGTCGCATAGGCCGCAGCCACTAGACTTGGCCAGCAAGCTTATCCTGGATGCGCATCACGATCCGGCGCATGTCGTCCTCTGCCGGCGCGCCTGCGACGCCGAAGCCGTGTCGCCCGTTTGACCAAACGGCGATAGTGTGGCGACCTTCGGTAGAGAAGACCAAGTCATGACCGCTTGCGCCGTCCATGTCATGGCGTAGGAAAAGGACGAGATGTCGACCCTCGCCGCCGCGATAAGCGATCAGAGCCGCTGGTAGCCGAGTTCCCATCATTGTACGACAGCCGGCCAATGTGAATCCGAAGGCGCTAAGGTCGGGCGGCGACACCGCCAAACCGATCCGCGCACGATACCAGTCTCGGACTGTGCGGGGGTCGCTTGACGCGATATCAACGGCTTTGTCGACATTTTCGCCAAAGAGCTGCATAGCAAGCGTGGTGCGGGTTCGTAATTCAGTGATCGAAGCATTTTGGGGTGCCACGCTGCGCCCCAACCATCCGCCGATACCTCCGATCAACAGCGCCGCTACAATGGACGCCGCGATTGCCGTGGTCCTTAAGCTGGTCTGCTGTCGCGTATGCGCGCGCGCCGCGCGAAGCAGTCGAATTGGAATCGGCTCCTCGGTTGCGCCGCTGAGTTCCGCGCGTAGGCGATCTGCGATTGCGCGGTCTGCATCCAGCGCAGCAGCGAGCGACGGATCTTGGTCCAACTGCCTATCAACCGCAGCGCGGTCGATCGCAGAGAGACGACCGTCGACTGCAGCCACCTGCTTTTCGATCGGCACTTCAGGGTGGTCCGACATCGGTCTCGATCACTATGAGCTAGTTCATGGGCGGAATTGTAATATAATGGGCTGACAGCAGAAAGATGCAAGCCAACAATCGGAACGAGGGTGTGCCAGGGTTTGACGCGTGCATGGAGTCATTAAGCTGCTCCGCTAAAGTTGCGTACGGGCCATGGTCCGTTGACGATCGGAGGGAACGGGGTTGACGTTCTATAGTGCGCGCGGCCCGCACGCCTCCGCGAACGACTTGGTCGACGAAATCCCGCATATGCGAAGATTCGCGCGATCGCTCGCGCGCAACTCCGATGCGGCGGACGACCTCGTGCAAGACTGCCTGGAGCGGGCGATTACAAGAATCCATCTCCTCCGCGAGCGCTCGAAACTGCGTAGCTGGCTGTTTCGAATGCTCTATCGACTGCATTTGAATTCCGTTGAGCGAACCGGCCGACGACGCGAAGACAGCGATCCCAGTGTAGTGGAGGACGTACCGGATCCCGGTTCCGATCCAGAAATACGCGCCGAAGCACGATCAGTTCTCGCGCTGATGCAGGACAACCTTACATCAGAACAATGCGCCGCTCTCAGTCTGGTCGCGGTGGAACAGCTCAGTTACGGCGAAGCGGCGCGCGTGCTGGACATCCCTGTGGGAACGCTGATGTCGCGCTTGCACCGCGCTCGCGAGCGTTTGCGAGATCTGATGAAAGTTGACGAAGACAGTTAACGGTGACTTCGCGCCATACTGCTTGCTCGTCTGACGACGAATCTCGCGGACAGTCTCTTCGGCCGATGCGCACTGCCCGGACTGTGTTCTCATCTTCGCTCCATAGGGGCTACGATGATTTCAAAATCCTCCACTTCCGATTCGCTCAAGCCGTCTCAAGGAGGATGCTGACGCCGGACATCGGGTTGACCTGCAACGACGTGTTCGGCCAGGGTGACCTGGAAACGAACATAGCGACCTTCGAAGGCATCACAGGTGCCAGGGCAATCTGTGAGCGGTGTTCGCAGTCGGCATCCACCGAAAGGCGCTGAACATTTGTTTCGGAACGTCTATTTCTAGACATTTATACCGAAAACAGAATTAATGCACTTATTGTGGTTTTCAAGCCACAAATCCGGTTGCTTTGCGAAACGTCCAAAGCTGGACTGCGCAATCAGAAAATGTTCGCCATGACCTTCCTCGGCAAACAAACGCCTGAGGACACGGGATAAATGTTCAAAAACTTCATAACTGCCGCGTCCTTGGCAGCTTTGGTATTGAGCACTCCAGCATTGGCTAATGGCCAAACCAAGCCATTTGATCGCAACGGCCATAGCTTTGAAGTCGTTTTGCAAGCGGGCTGTGACGTTGCCATTGGGCTGGACGACAGTGCCGGGTTCGGCGGGCGCGTCAGCGTTCTGAGACCTACTGTCTCGAGCTCTCCCATAATGACGATACGGGCGGTTAATTTCCTCAGGTTCTCCGCTCTGTATTGGTGGCTGCGATGACGGCGGTTTCTATACGCATGTCGAATGATGAGACGCACAAATTAACCGCCAGTTGGTCTGCGTCCATGCCAGTTTTCATTTCGGAACTGCGTCGGGTGGCGCAAGCCGCGTAAGGTTCAAGCTCAAGAACGATACTGAATTAACCGAACATGATACGTCACAGGAGGCAATCTTGATCAAGCGGTTCGCGATCTGCATACTGCTGCCAACGCTCACTTTTAGTGCAGCGATTGCGCAGGAGAACTACTCCGCTGGCTCGATGTGGGGAACAGATGGGTCAGGCGTCGCCGTAAATGGCGGCCTTCAGTCCGCAGCGACCCATACTCAGAACGGTCTGCTTGCAGGCCAAGTTGAGGCCGCAAAAGCCGGCGTATTAATTGCCAATGGCGAGGGTGGTAATATCACCATCCAATCTATAGGAAGCCAGTCCGTCATTTCCACCTCGATTAATGGCGACGATAACGACGTCACCGTCAATAATCCTACTCAGACAACGGAAAACAGTGGCGACGTGACCAATGAGGGGCAGGTCGGCGATAACACGAGCAATGTCAATTGATCCGGCAATTTGCTTGTTGCTCGAACCTTGATGGATTCCCGACATGACCAAATCTCCCAACGTCAGTGCAATCCTGCAGTCGGCCTGCGTGCTGGCACTGGGGCTTGCCTTGACCGGCTGTCGAAGTCTCAGTCACCTAGATCCGGTCAGTTCCACGGTGCCAGTCAGTAACGCTGCATTGCCGACTGCGGTGCAACCTTATCCGCGCATCGAAGGTGTCTTGCACTGCATTCGCGAGAGTGGCGTAGTGCGTCGCAAGAGGTTTGTTGTTGGAAGTTTTGCCGACAGCACCGGCAAGATTAATGCTGTCGCGCAAGGCGCAACAGGCAATTTCGTACCTCAGGGCGGCAGTGCCGCATACATAACAGACGCACTCAACAAAATGGGCGCGACCGCTATCTCTACCTATTTCGGTCGGCCGAGCCGCATGCTTCGTGCCGATTACGCGATCAACGGAATATTCAATAGTCTCGACTTTGGCGCGCCCGCGGAAGCAGATGTGCGTATCGCCGGCATTGGTCCGACACTCGATAAAGGCTTCGCTCAGCTGACTCTTTCGATTCAGCTCGACCGCGCATCGACACGTGTAAACCGACAGATGAGCATGATCCAACGCCCGGTGCGGT
Organism: Pseudomonadota bacterium; assembly: GCA_039039985.1. Classification (GTDB taxonomy): domain Bacteria; phylum Pseudomonadota; class Alphaproteobacteria; order Rhizobiales; family Hyphomicrobiaceae; genus JBCBWG01. Next base: position 5,593 of record JBCCOV010000086.1, read on the forward strand.
ATCAGCAGATTGGTGTCGGGTCGGGCCGCGTCTTTGGACACACTTTGGTTACCGGCAATCTTGTGGCCCGGAATCAGGAACGCTTGCAATTCGAGGCGTTGAACGGGCCAATTGCGTTGGGTGTGGCGGATGTAATTATGAAGGAGTTTCCGCGAGCGGCAAAGAAATGCAGAAAGAAAGTCGCCGATCTACTCAATACGTCGAGTTAGCTTAGTTTGCAGCCAACGGTGAACGGCGCGGACTCGGGCCGCACTGCTTCCAAAATCCTCCACCAGTCGATCTGCCTTCGGAACCGTCCTGGATGTAATCGATAGCTTCACATGCCATCACGATGAAACGTTTGACTTTCAGGAGCTGAATATTCCGCGAAAGCGGGAGTCTCTCGTGCTCGTCTGTTTTGGGTGAGTGCGGCAGGGTGGATCTGTCCGGTACGGCGAAGTGACGGGCGGGCCGCGAACGTGGTGAAACTTCGGTAGAAATACCGAGTTTCGCTTTCTGGTGAGGTTATGACGACCTCATAACATTTAGCGGAGTAGAGGAATGAATCGTCTAAAACTGCTGCCGAGTTTGGCTTTGGCGGCGCTTGTCGGAAGTGCACCAGGTGCCTTCGGTCAGGTCGTCAATGCCGAACTCATTAATCTGCAGGGCACGCTCAACGTTGCGCCGATTGCCAACGTTGGCTTTATTGGCGCAGGCAATCTAGCTGGCGACGCCTCGGCGGCCGTTATCCAGGCAAGCGGCGCCCAAGGCAGCGTCGCGTTCACGACCGCGAACCAGAACGGACCTGTTCTCAACATCGTCGGCGTCAGTGTCCAGGGCACCGTCAACACGGGTTTTGGCATTATCGCGAACGCCGGCATCATCGCTGCGACTGGCCCGATTGCGGGCGACGCTGCAACCGCGTCGGTGTCCGCATCGGGTGCAACGTCCTCAATCGGCATCACGACGGTTAACACCAATGATCCATTTTTCGGGGGTGAAGGCGATGTCACCACGGTCATAGGTGCTGCGGCTCAATTGACCATCAACGCTCCGCTCATCGGCGGCGTCTTCAACATCGGCGCAATCGGTGCAGGGTCAATTACCGGAAACGGCGCTGCGGCCGCTGTCGCCGCCTCTGGCGCAACGTCGTCGGTTTCGGTCACCACAGTCGACACGGCCCAGGGAGGACTCTTCGCAAGTGGTGATTCGAATGCCGCAATACTGGCTGTCGTTCAGGGTACCGCAAACTTCGCCCCGATTGTGAACATCGGCCTGATTGCGTTGGGCTCAAATGGCGCGATCAGCGGCGATGGCGCGTCTGCGGTGATCGCTGCTTCGGGCGCGACATCGTCCGTCTCTGTGACCAACATCAATTCAATCGATGGCAGTGACACACTGATCGGTGCGGTCGGTCAGGGCACGTTCAACGGTGGGGTGGCCGTGATCTTGCCCGGAGCCGGAGTTGTGTTTCTGGCTGACAGCAGCCCGATCTTCAACACAGGCCTGATCGTAGCCGGTGGTGGCGTGACGGGCGCTGGTGCAACGGCTGCGGTCCAGGCAAGCGGTGCAACGTCATCGGTCTCCGTCGCGAATGTGGCCGGCGATTTCCAAAACCCATTTGCAGTCTCGACGACCTTGATCGGTGTTGTCGGTCAGGTAACGCAGAACTTCGGTTCAGTTACGAACTTCGGGGTGATTCTCCTTGGTAACGGCGACATCTCCGGTAACGGTGCGACTGCGGCGGTCAGCGCAAGCGGCGCCGTATCTTCGGTTTCCGTCTCGAACGTTTCGACGGATCCCTCCGTTCCTTTCTTTGGCTCGATCCCATCCGGGGCGAACTCGGTCACTGCGATCGGGGTTGTTGGCCAGGTGACCCTCAACATCGCGCCTGTTCTCAACGTTGGCCTGATCACGTCGGGTGACCTGTCCGGCGTTGGATCCAGCGCTGTCATATCTGCAAGCGGCGCGACATCGTCTGTCGCTGTCACGAACCTGTCGGACTCTCCAGCAGGAAATGTAACCACTGTCGGTCTCGTTGGCCAAGCCACGGTCAACCTGGCGCCGGTTACGAACGCTGGTGTGATCTCAGCCGGAAATCTCTCCGGCGCAGGTGCGACGGCCGCAGTAACGGCCGCTGGCGCAACGTCAGTTGTGTCGATCTCCAACATCGCAGGACGCTAAGACGCATATCTGGCTGGGCTCCGTCGATGGAGTCCGGCCCTTTCCACGTTTGTGTTTCACTCAAGGCGATAACAGGTGGATCTGATGTTTCGACTATCGCTAGCAATCTGCAGTGTGGCGTTTCTCTTTGTCTTCGCCGCATCAAAGCCGGCAACTGCAAATTGGAAAACGGTCTGCAAAGGCAAAATTTGTCAGCTGTATCACAACGTGGCGGCGGCGGACGGTAACACCATTGCGCGCGTTTATCTGCAAAAGGTCGAAATCGAGAATCAAGGAACCAAGGTTCTCGCGTTTGCCAACCTTCCGCTGGGGCTATTCATCCCGTCCGGCGTAGCCGTGGACATCGACGATGGGGTGAAGTTCCCGGCACAGTTGCTGGAATGCAAGGAGAAGGTGGGCTGTCGCGCCGCCTTCAATCTGGATCGCGGAATATTGAAGTCACTTAAGAAGGGCAAGAAGCTCAACATTGCGATTTTCGAAGCAACGAACCGGAAGAAGATCTCCTTTCACTTCGATCTCACTGGCTTTAGCACCGCTTACGAGAAGTTCCAATCAGGTCAATAGCGCAAGCATTCATGACTGCAAACCGGTCAACTCGTAAGTGAAAGTTATCGTTCTGTTTCAGCACCCAAGTGCGCGCGAAAACTGTTCGTGATCAGCCCCACTGAGTTCTTCAATCGCCGCAGTCAACAGCATTACACATCCTTCGGAAGGCGTGGGCAGTTTCAGTGAATGGACGAAAAGGCAGGCGTGTTGGACATGCTTGGAAGAACGGAATTTGATTCACTCCGAGGAATTCGATCGTGTGCTCGTTAATTCACAACTCGCCGATGCACGCGCACAGGCAGCACGCGCGGAACAGGCTGTCAAAACTAGCGTAAAAGCCGAGCTTTAGGTACAGCGCGTTGGCGCAGGAGTCTGGGCCGAAGTTCTGAATTGGGCAAGAGAGCGTGGCCTGTTGTCTCCACGGGATTTGGCATACTGGAAACCTGCGCATTAACTCCGGACGAAGCTGACGTTCCTTCTTATCTTGCTTGGTTGTCTTGGTTGAGATGGCGTCGGGTCTCACGGTTGGGTTTAAGATCGGCCAAACGACGTCGCAGCGGCTCCACACGGTCGCTTAGGATTCCACAGCGCGGCGCATTCCACACCTCCCTTCGGCTAACGACTATAGAGCGACCCAGGGCAGTTGGCCTCCACCGTCCGGACCGGGCTGGAGAAACAACGTTTGCATTCGACTGACAAAAGTCGTCAGCCCAGGCGTGCATGAGCTCGCGACTCCGAGCCAAGACATCTCGCAAGACATCTCGATTGCGGATTATGGTCTCGCGCGTGACTCTCAGGCGCGCGGCGGGGACCGGCCGGCCTGGCCGTGATCCTGGCGCTGATTGCGCGCTTTGATCTGTCCCGCACAGACGTGTTCGGCCATGGCGCGCGACAATCCAACAGTGCGCCCTTTGAAGGATCAGCGTTCGCTCGCGCGATCTGCGGCGGTTATGCAAAATCTGTGTTTATCCAGAAATATAAACTTCTATTATAAATATCCAATTTCAGACAATTATACTGAGTATGAAAATAAATGATTTGTTGTGACATATCGGTCGCAAATAAAGCTTGTTTCGTGAAACGTCTAAAACTGGACGGCGCTGAAAACAAAAGATCGCAATTACTTTCTCCCGACACTTACGCGATTCAAAAGCCAATTAAATGCTCAAAATAGATCCAAGTTAAATGCTCAAAATGGATCCAAGCCGGCATTCTCTAGCAATGCTGGGTGACAGAGCTTCTTCCACCGGGGGCGGAATATGAGAAACCGTTCAAAATCCACGAGGGACAGCACTATGATCCTGAAATCACGTCGTGAGACCAGCAGCCTGTCGCGCCTTCGCGTGATGATGCTGGCTTCCGCATCGGCCGCTGCGCTGGCTCTCGGGGCGTCGGCAACAGCGGTTCACGCACAAGAAGTCATCCTCGGTGACTGTGCGGTTAATGATGGTGTCGTTATCTGCAAGGGCAACCAGGCCGACGGGATCGCGATTGACGGCGAAGGCAACGTCGTCGACGTCACAGTCGTCAATCTTGACGCCAACATAACGCCGGCGCCAGACGTTAGCGGGATTGACATTTTCAACGACAATGCCGACGTTATTCTGAATTCTAATACTGATGATTTTCAGATCATTACCGAGGGCGACGGCGACGGTATCCAAATCGATGTTTCGGGCGTTGGGAATGTTTTCGGCAGTCATGTTGGAAATATTATCGCCGGCGACGACGGTATTGATATCTCTGTCGCAAACGGAAACATCGAGTTCGAGTCCCACGGTGATATCGTCGCAGGCGACGAGGGTATCAATCTTGATGTTAATAATAACGGAAATATAGACTATTTGCATGCTGGCAACATTAATTCCGGAAACGAAGGAATTGAGCTTGATATTGACGAAAATGGTGATGCAGCACTTACGTTTGTGGGCAACATTAATTCCGGAAACGAAGGTATTGAGATTGATGTTGACGGCAACGGCAACATCTCACTCTTGTCGGTTGGCGATATTCAAAGTTCTGGAGACATCGGAATTGAACTTGAGGTCGGGGTTACGGGTGTGGCTGGTACCGGAAACGGTAATGTTGAAGCTCTCTCGATAGGCAACATGACCGTCGCCCAAGACGGGATCGAAGTTATCGTCAATGCAAACGGCAACATCACCGCGGCGTCGATTGGCGATGTAAATGCCGGTGGCAACGCGCATCAGTTGCTTGTCGGTGGGAACGGCAATATCGCGTTCGCCAGCATCGGCAATCTCAACGCCGGATTGGACGGCATCCAGGCCAACGTTCAGGGCAATGGCGACATCACGCTCCTCAATCAGGGTGATATTAATGCCGGCGCCAACTTTGTCGGTGACGGCCAGGACGACGGCAACGGCAACGGTATCGTAGCCAATGTTGCAGGTGACGGAAACATCACCATCAACTCCGAAGGCAATATCAACGCACTTGTTGCCGACGGTATCCAGGGCGTGGTTGGAGGTAACGGCGATATCGCACTTGTCAATATCGGCAATGTTACTGGTCAGGACGACGGTGTCCAAGGCCTTGTCGGCGGCAATGGCAATGTCACGATTTTTAATGCAGGCAATGTAGTTACCGGCGATGACGGGCTTAGCGCGGTTGTCGGACTTAACGGCGACGGTAACGGCGATATTACGATTTTTTCGGTAGGCGATGTGACGGCTGCGGACGAAGGCATTGAGACGCAAATCAATGGCGATGGCAACACAAACGTAACAACGTTCGGTAACATCAACGCAAACGACGAAGGCATAGAGGTTGATGTTGACGGTAATGGCAATATCACGATTTTTTCCGTGGGTGATATCAACAGCGCCACTGACGACGGGATTGAAGCTGAGGTCGATAACGGGGGTCAACTTAACGCCGGAAACGGTGATATTAATGTCGTCTCAATAGGCAATATGGTCGTTGATGAAGAGGGGCTTGAGCTTACCGTCGATGGAAACGGCAACATCACGGCAGCGTCGATAGGTGACGTGACTGCTGGTGGCAATGCGCATCAGTTGCTTGTCGGTGGGAACGGCAATATCGAGCTCACCAACGTCGGCAATCTCAACGCCGGATTGGACGGCATCCAGGCCAACGTTCAGGGCAGTGGCGACATCACGCTCTTAAACCAGGGGGATATCAACGCAGGCGCCAATGTTGTCGGGGACGGCGAGGACGACGGCAACGGTGACGGTATTTTTGCCAATGTTGCAGGTGACGGAAACATCGCCATCAGCTCGGAAGGCAATATCAGCGCACTGAATGACGGCGTTGCGGGCACGACTAATAATGGCAACGTCACACTCTTCAACAAAGGTGACGTTAACGCCGGGGATGACGGTATCGATGGTAACGTCCTTGGTAACGGCAACATCGCAATCTTTTCGGTCGGCGGTTTAAGCGCCGGGGGCGACGGTATCGATGTCAATGTCGGTGGCAACGGTGACATTACGATCTCTTCGGTCGGCGGCTTAAATGCCGGGGACGATGGTATCGATGCTGATGTCGACGGCAACGGCAATATTGAGATCTTTTCGGTGGGCGGTTTAAATGCCGGGGACGACGGTATCGACGCTGATGTCGACGGCAACGGCAACATTACGGTATTCTCCAAAGGCCCCATAAACGCTGGCGACGAAGGCATTGAGGCCGACGTCGACGGCAATGGTGACGTCACCATTACATCGCTTGGCAATATAAACTCTGCTGACGATGGGATTGAGGGTGATGTCGAAGGTAATGGTAACGTCTCGGTCTATTCCGAAGGTAATATCAACAGCGGCGATGAGGGCATTCAAGTTGACATTGGTTTAAACGATGAGGGTGTAATCACCGGCGGAAACGGTGATATTGACGTCACTTCAATAGGCAACATGGTCACCGCCGAAGAAGGTATTCAGCTTATCGTGAATGCGAATGGCAACATTACAGCGGCGTCGGTTGGTGACATAACTTCAGGTGGCGATGGCATTCAGCTGCTTGTTGCGGGCAACGGCGACATCAACCTTTACACGGAAGGTGATATAAACGCGACCAATCAGGGTATTCAGGCCGACGTTGGTGGTAATGGCAACATCAACATTACGGCGACTGGCAACATTACGTCGGCCGGCGGAGACGCTATCAATGCGACCGTAGACGGTGTTGGCACAGCGACCGTTGATTTGTTCAATGCCAACCTTCAAGGCGGCTTTCTCGGTGGTGACGGCGGTTATACGGCTGGCGTTGAATTCGAAGGCGGCGCGAATTCGACAGGTGTCCTCAACACGTACGGTGCTGTAACGCTGGGGTCCGGTGACGGCTTCGCGATCCTCGGTGGTGACGGTGATGAGACCGTGAACAACTACGGTGTGTTGAACACAGTTGTCGACGGTATCATTGATCTTGGGGGAGGCACCAACGCCTTCAACAACGTCGAAGGTGCCAGGTTCGATATGGGTGAGATCGTCGACCTCGGCGGCGGCGTCTTCACCAACGATGGTATCATGTCCCCCGGTGGTGCAAACAACATCCAAACGACCAACATCGTTGGTGACCTCACGCAAAACGAAACGGGTGTCTATGAGGTCGACATTGACTTCGCAACCGGCGAATCAGACCTGATCAATGTCAGCGGTACAGCTGACCTGGCTGGTGCCGCAGATACATTGGATGTTGATTTCAACATCGTCGCACTGAACAACGGCCGCCAAGAACAGTTTGTGATCCTCACCGCAGATGAAGTTGTCGACAACGGTATCATCGGCCAGGGCGCTTTGTTCGACCAGGCAAACGGCAACGTCGTATTGTTGGTGGATCTGCTGGTTGATGAAGACAAAGATGAAGTCACCATCGACGTTCTGCTCGACTTCACGGCACCGGGCAACGACTTGACGCCGAACCAGCAGAACCTGGCGGAACATCTCAACCTGATCGTCGATAACGGCGTTGGGGGAATGGAGAACGTGCTTCTCGCTTTGATCAACGAGGCGGGGAACGATATCGACGTCTTGCTGGATGCGTACGACCAGATGTTGCCCGAGATCTTCCTCAACGGCGACACAGCAACACTATTCTCGTCCGAAGAGTTCACCAACGATCTGTTCGGGTGTGGTGCGCACAGCAAGCGAGCTGAGTACTATGGGACTGCGAAGGGGGGCGGCAAAGGACGCGAGACGGTTGGTTGCCTCTGGGTTCGTCCGAAGGGTCGTTTCTTGGACTTTGACGGCGGGGATGACAACGTCGGGTTTGAAGACACGACGGTAGGTGTGTCGGCCGGCATTCAGTTCCAGTTTGCTCCAAACTTCTACGCGAACATTGCTGGATCGTACGAGCGCGGAGACACGAGCAGCGACGCCGGCGCCGACAGCGAGAGCGATCGTTTCCAAGGCGGTATCTCCGTCCAGTACAAATTCGGTCCGTGGGTGTTCGGAACGGCTTTCTCCGGCGGTATTGCAAGCTTCGAGACGGAACGATCAGTTGCCTTCGGTAGTTTTGCCGAGGTTGCTGAGTCGGAGCACGACGTCACATTCTTCACGACCCAGCTTCGGGCATCGTACCTGGCTCAATACGGATCGTTCTATGCCAAGCCAGCAGTCGACGTCCGGCTGACGTACCTCGATCGTGATGATATCGTTGAGAGCGGTGGCAACGATATCAACCTGAAGGTCAAGGGCGACAACGACACGTTCGTGAGTGTGTCACCGTCTATTGAGCTTGGCTCTCAATACTCGGCTTGGTCACGCACGCTGCGTCCGTTCTTCAAAGCTGGTCTGACGTTCTTTGCGAACAACGAACACGCGGCCAATTCTGAATTCCTTGAGCAGCCGGAAGGTATCGGCACGTTTACAACAACGACCGAGTTCTCAAGCGTGTTTGCTGATATCGAAACTGGTGTGATCGTGTTTGATAGCAATGGGTCTAATCTATCGATCGGCTATAAGGGCCGCCTGTCTGAAGACACGCAACAACACGGCGCGTATCTGAAAGGTGCGCTAAAGTTCTAATCGATGTGAGTTTGACGGCAGTAACCAAGGGGGACCCCGACTGTCGTCAATGTCCCGCCGTCGTTTGGTGTGATGGCCGGCGTCGGCGGGGTTCTTTTTGGGTGGCGGTGGAGCGAGCTCTCTGCCGCCACCAACACGATTATCAAGGGAGCGACCCTCGAAACTCCGAATTAGAGCGTCTTCCCGGCGGGCCTCAATACGGACGGATTTCTCGACGCCGTGTGTTATTCATGAACGTCCACCACACCTTATAGCAGCAAGCAGTTGTTGGAGGGCGATCGGTAGCGAGCTTCAACTTATATGTTTGTCCACATTTCACGTGATGGTGGTGCAACACTTTCAATTAACTCGGCGCAATACGCATGAAACTGTGCTCAACGGCATAGCGCATCACTCACGCACCGATTAGACACCGGATAAACAAGATCAGTCTCAACATTTGGAAACATCAGATTCTGGGTTTGAGACAAAACTTAGGGGATCATGCCAGTGCTTTATAAGTCTTCAAGCGCGATGCGCACATTGATGTCTGTTGTTGCGGTATCAATAGTATCAGCGACGTTTGCGGATACAGCCGTCGCCCAGACCAAGACGGCGGCTGCAGCCGCGGCCAAACCAGCGGCGCGTTCTGGATGGCGTGTTCAGTGCAACGATGCCGGAGGCGGTATTCAGTGTCGGATGGTGCAGGCGATCACTATGCGCCGTACAAAGAAGCGCCTTGTAACGGCTTCAATTCAGCGCAACAAGGACGGCAAGGGTGCAGCCGTTCTGTATCAGTTGCCGCATGGGCTATTCTTGCCAGACGGCCTGCAAGTATCAATCGATAAGGGGCGCGCGAAGGCGCTTCCGATTCAAACTTGCGACCGCCGCGGATGTTACGCTGGCGCACCATTGGCGGCGGCCGATCTGACCAACATGCGCAAGGGAAAAGCGATTTCCCTAACATTCAAAAACCTCACTAAAAAGAACATCACAATCAATCTCCCGCTCAATGGCTTCGGACCTGCATACGACAAATTGAAGTAGTGACGTGCTTCCCGGAAGCTGGATCTGAGACGCGTGGAAAATGTTCGTAGAACCGAACTCGGTCGTGTTGCGAGTATAGGCGCAGCCGGCCGCGGTTCTTCGAAAACGTCGAATTGAGCCGCTCCCACTGACGTGGTCCGCTCGAAGTATGAATTTTCTTTTGAGGAGGATCGGGTATGGGCATGAGGCACAAGCCTGAAGAGATCGTTGCGAATCTACGCCAAGTCTATGTTCTGACGTCACAAGGCTCGGGCGTTGCGGATGTGCGATCCGCCAGATCGGCATAACGCAGCTCGCGTACTAAAGGTGGCGCAAGGAGTTTGGCGGGCGGCTTCAGACGAACCAGGTCAAGCGAATGAAGGATCTTGAGCAGGAGAACGCGCGGCTTCGCAGGGTGCTCGGCCAGCACCGTGCGACATAATGCAAGTCACCCCGCGGGCGGGATGATGAGCCGCGGTTGACTGCCGATGTAATTACGCTTGCCCGCGACTATGGTTGTTACGGCCATCGTCGGATTGCCGAGCTTCGGCGGCGTGCCGGCTGAGTGGTCAACCACAAGCAGGTCGAACGGATCTGGAAGCGTGAAGAGCTGAAGGGTCCCGCAAAACAGCCGGGGCGCAATCGCCTCCGGCTGAACGATGGTTTGTGCATTTGCTTGCGTGCCTACGGACCAATCACGTTTGGTCGTACGACTTCATGCTTAAGATCGCACGCACGACGGCCGGGCTTATCGACTGCTCAACATCGTCGGTGAGTTCACGCGCGAGTGTCTGGCGATCCGTATGGACCGCAAACTGAGAAGCACAGACGTGATCGACCTGCTGTCGACGCTGTTCCTGACTCGCGGCGTGCCCGCCTACATCCGTTCAGACAATGGCCCGGAGTTCGTCGCCAAGGCGGTTTGCGAGTGGATCGGCGCGGTTGGCGCTCGGACAGCATACGTCACGCCTGGCAGTCCTTGGGAGAATGGATACGTGGAGAGCTTTAATGCCCGGCTCTGAGACGAACTGCTAAACGGCGAGATCTTCTGTTCGCTCCGCGATGCTTAGATCGTCATTGAGCTGACCACATTCATGACCGAGATCGCATAAAATTGCGACAACTATTTCCGGATCTATCTTGTGACGGTGCTTAATGACGGCTTTTTCTTGAGTTGCCCGTCCCATCGCAAATTGAGTATCTTATTGGGGATTAGTCAACAATGACGGAAGTGTCAAAATTGGTCCATCGCCTGTGGAGCCGTCGCTGGGCACGGAGTGGTCACTGCAAACATTTGTTCCGTGGGGAGCGGTACCTCTCTAGTTATACGGCACATCAAAGCGATAGCTTCTGCGGAAACTACCCGCTTTGGAGGGCCTCCTACGCGGCATTGCGCGTGTCCCAATAGCAAGCGCTTTCGCGCGTGAAGGGTAAGCCGTCTTCGTCCAAGGTGCCGATGTAATACCCGGCTGCGCTTTTCAGGATCTGTAGCGGCGCGTTTGCATGGCTGAATTTCTTGGCCAGGACGCCAGTTTTCTTTTTCTGTGTTTCCATCATTCCTTCTGCATTGATTTGCTGAATGTGCGCCTTTGCATTGCAGGTCTTGGGGGGAAACATGCGGACGATCCGGAACGGTGGCGGCAATGCAGAAACCGTCGGACTTCTTTTGGTGTCCTTGAACACTTTTGCCTAACTCAACGTGCGTCTCGCGATAGGCTCGAGGAATGCCGGCCAAACCGTCTCGCAAGAACATGTCTAAGCCAGCCCGCAGACCCGCACCGCTGTCCTTGCGCCTGAGCGACAATGAACGCACAGGCCTCAAGGCGCGTGCCGGGCAACAGAACCTGCACGCCTACATTCGCGCGCGTCTCCTGGCCGCGAACGACAATGTGCCTGCCGACTGCAAAGACGGCCGCAAGCAACTGGCTCAGGTCCTGGCCAAGCTCGGCCAAGGGGACATTGCCGCAAATCTGCGCAGCTTGGCCGTCGTTGCCAAGAGCGGCTCGCTTGTCGTGGATGAGGCGACTGTTCAGGCCATCCAGCGCGCGTGCACCGACATCGCCGAAGTCAAATCCCTCCTAATGTGCGCTTTGAGGATCAAAGAGCGTTGATCCTCAAAGCCTCACAACGTGGCGGCGGTAAGCAGCTCGCGATTCACTTGCTTCGGGCCGATGAGAACGAACACGTCGATGTGCATGAGCTGCGTGGCTTCGTGTCTGATGACCTGACCGGCGCGCTCAAGGAAGCCCACGCCGTGAGCCGGGGCACGAAATGCAAGCAATTCCTCTTTTCGGTTTCACTCAATCCACCGCGGGACAAGAGCATTGCGGTGGAGACGTTTGAAAACGCCATCACCCGTATCGAAGAAAAGAGCGGGCTCGCAGGTCATCCACGTGCGGTTGTCTTCCATGAAAAGGAAGGCCGTCGTCATGCGCATGCGGTCTGGTCGCGGATCGACGCTGAGGCCATGACGGCGAAGAACCTGCCGTGTTTCAAGACCAAGTTGCGGGAGCTCAGTCGAGAGATTTATCTCGAGCAGAGCTGGCCATGGCCCTCGGTTTTGATTGCCGCGGCGTTGGTCCGCATTACCGCCGTTGCGCGCATCCTGAGAGCGCTCCTGCGGTGAGCGCAGTGTGACGCGACCGTCAACGGGCGTGGCATCCAATACCATGTCGTGGCCTTCGCCGTCCTTGTGCGGTAAGGCGGCCCCGATCCGGTTGAAGTACCCTTTGTTGTCTTCGCCTTGTCGGACGTGAAAGGCGATGTAACTCGGCCCTTTGGCTGATCCGCGTTCGTCGCCTCGGTCTTAACGGTCGTTTCGATTGTTGTGTTTGTCGTCCTGGTCTCGGCTCATGGTGCGCTACGTCTTGGGGGAATGGTTTCAACCGTATGTCCTTGGCAGTATCCGTTCAAAAATTACGTGAATCCAAACGTAGAAGTTGATACGGTGCAATAAAATATGAATGAAACATGCAAAGGTATGTATTTTCGTGATTTTGACAATGTGAATTGAAATTCGGTATAATAATAACAGGAGAAATGGCGGGTAAATATGGCAGATCTCAGCGCAATATTCGACAAACACGCGCGCGATGCTGTGGGCGAGCGCAAGCGGCAGGACTTTGACGACCTGCAGAACGAATTGGCCGGGCGTGACACCGGCCGCATGCGCCGGTTCCTGAGTGCCGACGCGCATGAGAGCCGGGAGGGTGGAGATAAGCGCGAGCGCGATGCCGCATCGCTGTCCCGCCTGCAGCTAATGCTCGCCAGTGATCCCAGATACAAGGCGCTCTACGACGCCACCTTCGACCGATTGCGAGACGCCGAGAGCCAAGCTGCGACAGCACTGGCCTTGGCCATTGAGACGCAACGGGCGGCCCAAGCTGAGCTGGACGACATCCTCGCCAAGGCGGCGACGCTATCGGATGGGTCGCGCGTGTTCAAAGACAAGACGGGTCAAGTCCGCCGAGAAGACGGGACGATCGTTGATCCTGCGCAGGCTGGCACCATTGCCTGGCGCGGGAACGAACCGTCCTATGACGACTATCGCACAGCACGCGAAAACCTGAGCGCCACCGCTCGTACGATCTCGGAGATCGAACGGTATCAGGTCGACACGCTCGGTTCCGCCCGCGATCGACTGACGGACGACGACAATCCGCCGGACGCACGTGAACTCGCCGACATTCAACGCCGCATTATCGCAGAGACGCCCAAAGCCGTCCGCGATGCGGTTGCGGCACCCGATGCAACGTCATCCATTGTCGTGCCGGCTGGTCCGCAGGACCTGCCGAAGCTCTAACCCGCTTACTTGCCGTAGACCAACTTGCCGCACTGCTTTTGCAAAACAGCCAGAACAACTCCGCTCGGATGGTAGTCTGGAAAGCGCTGCATGGCGCTGAGCACCGCCGGATACCCGGATTTCACTTGCGCGCCCGACCACGCGTTCAGGCATATCTTCGATGATCACGGGGTCTCCGGCAGTAGGGACAGCCGCCCGGGACTGGATAAGATGCTCCGCATTCTTGAGCCGGGCGATACCGTCGTCGTGTTCAAGCTGGACCGGCTTGGACGATCCATGTTGCATCTTGCAGACCTGCTCGAGCGCTTCAAGAAGACCGATATCCACTTTTGTTCGGTCGCTGAAGGCATCAACACGACAACGCCGGGCGGCAAGCTGATCTTTCACATTTTCAGTGCCATTGCCGAGTTCCAGCGCGATATTATCGTCGAGAACACGCACGCCGGACTGGAAGCCGCCCGCAAGCGCGGCAAACGCCTCGGAAGGCCACCGCTCCTATCGATCGATGACATCGTCACAGCACACTATCGTCTTGTGAAACACGGTGACGCAATTGCCCGCCTAGCACAAGAACTCGGCGTATCCCGAATGACCCTAGCAAGAGGCTTCGACAAGCTAGGACTGGATGCATGCTAGCGGGTCAGTGCGCTAGCACACGAGCGCTAGGGCACTGTTGGAGAATACTAGAGCGTCGGGCGACAAATATGAATCGTTGAGGTGATTCACATTTGTCGCGAACAGTGATTCTCATTGGGGCACGGAGGTGACCCATGGGAAAAGCAACATCAGCAGACCTGCGCGC
>JBCCOV010000087.1:0-19902 GCA_039039985.1 Pseudomonadota bacterium
GAACTTCTTCGAGTTTATGACTTTGGGCCAGCCGCATGAGATTTAAAACGATGGCTTCGCCTGTTCCCCGGCGCTGAAAGTTTTCTGACACGTGAAGTTTGCAAATCTCCGCCACGCGAGAATCGATCGGCGAAAGTGCACCGATGCCGGCCAACGCATTTGATATGCGCCCGACCAATAACTCGCCGCCGGCCGCACGCCATTCGCGCGACCGTTTCCAAAGCGAGCCATGAAAATTGAAGTCCTGAATGAAGCCCTGTTTGTTGCAGCGGATGGACTGCTTATAGATATGATTAATATCCTCGGCATCCGCGCGTTGCGCGACTCGGACGACAAGCTCCTTATCCATTGCAAGTTTCGAGAAGTGTTTCACGTCCGTCTCACCAAGCGTTCCAGGATTCGACCATAGGCCTCTGACAGCTTCAACAGATCGGACACCGAACAGCATTCATCGATCTGGTGCATGCCGCCGCGATCCGTCGATGTTGTGTGACCGCCGTTTTCCGGAAGACCCAATTCGACGATCTGCGCATTAGGAAACGCAGCGCCAACAAACCGGCCATCGGTTGTGCCGCCTGCAGCATCAACGATGGGCGCAGATCCCGTGGTCGCCGCAACGGAATCGATAACGACTTGAGCGAAGCTTGCTGCTGGCGAGTAATACGGCATCGAAACAGAGTCCACGTTGGCCCTAACTTCCAGCGCCGCCATCGCGCCAGCCGAGGTACCTTTGTTCGGGCCAGATTTATCCTCAAGCAATTTCCCCATCAGCGTTGTCAACGCGCCGACAGATTGTTGAGGGGTGAAGCGTATATTCCACAGTGCTTCTGCAGTTGATGGAATAATCGCGGTCTGATTGAAATCACCGCTTCGATAAGCGGTGATTTCAACAGACGTGGCCGGCATCCCTTCGAGCGAGTCATCCCAAATGTGAGATTGGATCCTCGCAAGAGCGGAAATAAGGGAGCGGTTCGGGTTTACAAACAAATCGGGATAAGCTGCATGGCCTTGAACGCCTTCCGCCCGAATTACCCCATTTAAGCTTCCGCGACGCCCGATCTTGATATGGGTGCCGAATGTCTCGGGCGAGCTCGGTTCACCGATCAGGACGTAATCTGGTGCAATTGACTTGCGTCGCATCCAGTCGAGAACACGTTGGGTCCCGTTAACGGCCGCCCACTCCTCGTCGGTTGTGATGGCAAGGCTCACCGTTGGTCTTTGGGACGGTTGTTCGTCCAGAAACGTACCCAATGAATAGCAGAATGCGGCGACGGCACCCTTCATGTCCGTTGCGCCACGCCCCATTAACAGGTCTCCGACGATTTCGCCTGAGAATGGATCGCTTTGCCAGCTGGCGCTGTCGCCAGGCGGAACGATGTCGGTGTGGCCGATGAAGCAGATATGGCCGACTTCGCGGTCGCCGGGCCAGTGTGCGAAAAGATTGTCGACCTCATAAGTCCACCGAGCATGGCCGCCATTGAAACGAAGACGCTCGCAAGACCCATGATGAGACTCGGCAAAGGCCTGTAGCAGATCGAGTGATCGGCTCGCTGCCGGTAAGAGATCGGGAGTCACCGGCGTCAGACTGGGAACACGAATGAGCGCCTGAGCGAGATCTAAGAGCGATGAGGACACTGACTGCACAGCTCCTTAATGGTACCGTTCCAAAAGCTGACCAAGCGCTTGTCGAACGCTCGACTGGTATTATGCGGCGCACACAAGAAATCTCGATACGTTGATGGCGTTACCCGAATTGCCTGTGTGCTTTGCTCCTTCCTGGTGCCGAAGTGCCTGCGCCGTACGATGATAACAAAACTTGAATACGCCTCCCGTAACTCTGGTCCGGTTTCCGGGCAGCAGGTCAGCGCGCCAGATGGGGTTTGAGTTCCTAGTTTTGACCGAGCACCCCCGATTGTCCCGAGCCGCCGCGCTCATAAACGCCCAAGCACCTCACGCCAGTCTTCACGCTCACTTTCGCCCGGCTTGCGCTCCCCAAAGGCCTGCACAAAGCAGAGGCCGTGTTCATCAAAGAGTTCGAGCGAGTGGATGTCGCCACGGGCCGACGGCTTGCGCACAACGTACGCTGCTGCCACCCGATCCTCACGCAGATGCAAATTGAAACGCGGATCAAGTACGTTCAACCAAGGGCCCATCGTTTCAATTCTCTCCACCGGACCAGAGTGGATCTGAACGCACCCTTCATTGCCAACGAAGATCATCATCGGGATCTGGCGTTCCGAGCATGTCTCCAAAACTGTCTTCATGGCACGCGCTGACACGGGTCTCGCGTAGTCAGAGCCGCCCAGGCGCATAGCCTGATGCCGCGTCACCTCGAAGCGCTTCAGCAATCCATAAAACTCATGGCTGTGCTCGAGACTTGCCCAACCGATGCGGAAACCGGCGATGTCGATTTCGGCATCAGGCCTTTCATCTGCGGTAGGAGGGCGCGTGTCGAATACGGGAGCAGCCGGCGCCGCGTCGTGAAACACCTGCGCGAGCTGCTGGAATGCCGCGTGATCCGTTGCGGACGTCGCGTAGATCTTATGGATCGCATCTCCGTAGCCATCAAAGAACTGAAGACTGAGCCGCGTTCTATCGCCCTCAAGCTTCTCTTCGAGGCAATAGCCATACTGCCAATGCTGAAGAAACAGCCGAAGGTCGATCTCACCGACCACTTGGCCCATCGCACCGTAGAACTGGGGAGACGTGTACGTGCCATGCTTCTCATGCACGCAGTGTTCGTTGCGTGTGAGCGCCATAACCTCGCCGGCGTCACCCATTCTCTCCAGGACTGGCTTGAAGCCGGCTTCGTCGTCCATGAGCCGTGCAATCCGTCGCGCCTCGCCTCTCGTTGATCGGACTTCAAGCAAAGCCGCCTCTGGCACGTTCAACGACGTGCTGACATCGCGCATTCGCATCTTTCCGCTGCGGGCGCGCAGCTCATCTTCGCGATGTGCGAGATCGTGTGGATCGACTTCGACGCCAGAAATCTGCATATGATACGCTCCCAACTTGACTGTGCGTGGATCTCATGTCGCCAGTGTCCGCACGTGAACGTGTCTTTCAAGTCAACTCCGGTCGGTTGGAACCAGGATTACAACCAGCGTTCCCGCGACTGCGGCAGCTGCGACAACCAATGACAGCGTTGAGAGCCAGCTGCCCGAAGCATAGACGGTGACAAGAACGGAAAGCCAGGCCATCAGAAATGCGCCGATTTTCACGGCCGGACGCATTGCCCGCCTCTCTTCGAACCGTTTGGCCTCAACGAGCGCGGTCTTCAGAATGGGTATGCGAGTGAGCCAGTCGTGCAGGCGTTGGCTCGATCGCGCGAACGCCCACAGCGCCACCAACAGAAATGGTGTTGTTGGTAGGCCGGGTAGCACGGCGCCGATGATAGCAAGCAGCGTCGCGACACTGCCGACGCAGATGAGCAACGGCTTGGCCAATGTCCGCCCGTAGTGGCTCACTGGCGCGCCCTCTCAACGTTACCGCTGTAGGTGATGGCCATCGCGCCAGCCACTATCAGGAGGGCACCAATGATGCTGGCCTGATCGGGCCATACTCCGAATGCGACGAAGTCATAGACGGTCGCGAATACCAATGTGCTGTAGAGCAAGGGAAAAACATAGCTTGCATCTCCGCGTTTCGTCGCCTGGATGACCAGCGCCTGCGCGGCCGCCATGGCAAAGCCCAATCCGGCCAACAGCAGCCAATCGACGGTACCCGGAGATTGCCAGACAAACAGAGCTGCACTCAAGGAGATCAGCGCTCCAATCGAGTTGTTGATGAAGAGAATGCGGACGGCAGGCTCCTTCATGCTCAGGCGCTTTATGAATATCGACTCAAAGCCCATGAACAGCGCCGCAGCGAGCGCAATGAGTGCTGCCATCTGAAACGCATTGGCGCCCGGGCGGATCAGAACAAGCGCCCCGACGAATGAAATCAAGACAGCCATCCACCTCCATGCGCCGGGGCGTTCACGTAGCATTACCCCAGCCAAACCCATCGTCACCAAGGGGCTTAAGAAGGCGAGTGCGGTCGCATCGGATAGTGGCATGTGCGCTGCGGCCGCAAACATGCAGGTGACACCGAGCCAACCACAAAGTGACCGCATAATGTGCAGATGCCAAGCCGTGTTTTCAAAGCCCGGCCTGATGAGCGCGGTGAAGACAAGAATCGCAAGCCAGGCAAAGACAAAGCGACCAGCGCTGATTTGAAGAGGATGAAGCGCCGTGCCGCCAGCACCCAGGCCAAGCGCTTTCGCGAGTAAGGTCGTGAGTGCAATCAGAGCGCAGGCACAGACCATGACAATGGCAGCCAAGAAAGCTGCGCTCACTCTTACCGCACCCTGCCGAGGATCATACCACAATCGCACGTCGGTCAACACCTTCTCTGCCGTCGGACAATGCGCGCACTCAGTCGTTGATCGATTGTAGCCAACTTAACCCGAACCAACGTGTCCGAAGATGGGTCGAGATACTTGCTATGCATGTTGTCCTTCAGCCCGAGCAGTGATCGCAACGCTTGATTGAGGCAGTTCCTGCGAACAGAAGTCGCACATGCATGCCCCATTACCGCTCCCGCCGGCACATTATTGTGGACTTTTAAGATCCACAAACTATTCTTGCGGTGAGCGGCCGAGGATCGTGCCGGCTGCGAAATCCGTCTGCTTGATGCGCAGCGAGTCCCATCTCTGCGAATGCGTCAACGCTGTCGTCGCGGTGCCGATCAGCACTTCGGAACACAGGGCACGGTCAGCAGCGACGGCGAAGATCGACACGTCGTCAAGCATATCACCGTGACAATGTGAGCAAGTCGAGAAGAAACTGGCATGAAAACAATGACTGAACGTATGCAGACGAAGCGTCAGACTTTCAGCATGACCTTGCTTGTCGTTGCTGTCACTTCGGTATCGATCGCCGTATCGCTGCGGGTCTACATGGACCGTCTGAGTCCTACGAGCCAGAACGTGCTGATCGACCAGGAGCTGGCCGGCTATGAGGTTTACTTGCGTTTCCCAAAGAAGGTATTAGATGAGCCACCGCGGGCGATGAATCCATCGAAAGAGAAACGAGGAACGTCGAGACTTTGACGAAACTCTGAAGCAGTTCCGAGCAAGCGCAGTCAAGCCCCGACCGACAGCGTCGCGCAACGTCAACATCGGCTCTACATCAAGGCACACTTATGGACCGACGCGCATTTCTGGTGACTGGCGGTTCTGCAACCATCGGCGCTGCACTCACCGGGGGATTGAGTTCGCTCAGCAGTTCGCAGGCAGCCTCTGCGCTTCAGCTGCGGATTCAAACTGCGCGCTATCGCATTTCTGAACAAATCACCGATGACATGGTCAGTCTCTCACCGCATGCACCGCCGCCCGTGCTGAGGCTGAAGCAAGGCGTACCTTTTCGAGCGGAAGTCACGAACACCCTGAAAGATGCGACTGCCATGCATTGGCACGGCATCCGGCTGCCGAACAAAATGGACGGCGTGCCGTATCTCACGCAGTGGCCTATCGCACAGAATGAGACGTGGCTCTATTCGTTTACATCAGCAGATGCGGGCACGTACTGGTATCATCCGCACTGCATGACGATGAATCAAATGGCGCGGGGGCTTACCGGCGTGCTCATCGTCGAAGAGCGGGAAGACCCAGGGTTCGATAGCGAAACGGTATTGAACTTGAGAGACTTCCGCATTGGTAAGGACGGCCAGTTTCTCAAGCTGTATTCGGCAAGAAAGGCAGCTCGCGGCGGCACGCTGGGAACGGTGATGACCGCGAATTGGACGCAAAGCCCGGTTTACGTTCATGGCAGCGGCTCCATCGTCCGCTTGCGTCTCGCGGCAACCGACACGACCCGGATCTATCGATTGACCATTGACGGCGCAGAGGGGCGGATCATTGCCGCCGACGGGCATCCCATCAGAGAGCCCCTGGCGTGGCCAACCGAAGATGCACCTCTTGTTCTAGGTCCGGGCCAACGTCTTGATGTTGGCGTTCTGATGCCGTCAGAAGATGGCAAAAAGGTCGTAATCAGTCATCGCGCGGGCGGTCGCGTCCGGCCTTTAGCCACGCTTCAAAGCAAAGGCGCCAGTTTGCGCCGGTCCTTAGGTGATATTCCGTCGTTGCCGAAGAACGATGTGCCCGATGTGGACCTGAGTCGCAGTGAAGTCATTGACCTGGTGTTTGGGTGGTCGCCGGACGGCCTGAAGCCGAACAACGGAATCTGCGGTACGCTTGGTTACACGTTTTGGTCGATCAATCGTAGACCTTGGCCCGGAGATGCTGTCGAAGGAACGGGCCCTCTCGCGGAGCTCAAGTTGGGACGCAGCTATATCCTGAGGTTGCGGAACGAAAGCCCAAACACGCACCCGATTCATTTGCACGGCTTGGTGTTCCGGCCACTCCGGTCCAACAACCGTGTGATCCCGTCGAATTGGACGGACACGGTTGTCCTGCATCGCAATGAAGTCATGGACGTCGGAGTTGTGGCGGATAACCCGGGCGACTGGGCGTTCCATTGCCACGTCATCGAACATCAGAAGACTGGTCTTGCTGGTTTTATTCGCGTGACGTGATGTCGCCTCAGCCAACGTACATAGACTATGCGGCTACTACGTGCGGGCGCGCTTGGCGAGGTTCACAAGTGTCGGACGCAAATCGGATGGCGCGCGCATCGGTGTTTCGAACCAGACCCGAGCTGCACTGTCGCCACGAACAAGATCGACGCCTTCCGGGTCAAGGCAGGCCAATCGCCATCCGGTGTCAGTTTCGCCAGCCATACGTGCATAGGCCTCAATAGCGTCGCCATGGTCCTCATTCATATGCGCTACGGCACCGGCCTCATTCGATGCGAGTT
Source organism: Pseudomonadota bacterium (assembly GCA_039039985.1). Classification (GTDB taxonomy): domain Bacteria; phylum Pseudomonadota; class Alphaproteobacteria; order Rhizobiales; family Hyphomicrobiaceae; genus JBCBWG01. The sequence continues at coordinate 6,858 of JBCCOV010000087.1, forward strand.
CGTCGAGACTGTCCATCTCCGTTGCGATATCGCGCGGCTCAAGCACAAACGCCTTGCCGAAACCACCGTTGAGTCTCACACGCTCAGGTGTCAACGTCCAGAAGCTGAAGTCGGCGAAATCGACGTAGAGCGCACTCTTGGGATGCTTCGCCAGAAAGCGCCCGCGAAGCGATGCCTGAACGGCATTTGAGTCCGCCTTGGCGGCAAATCCCGTGATGGAGAGCCGGGGATGGGCAATCGGGTCTCCGCGACCAGGCTCTCCAACCATAATCGCTGCGCGTGGGTCGGCCTCAAGCGCACCAAAGTGCTCTGACAATCGAGAGATCAAAAACAGCGGACTGCCGTCGATCATTGTCGCGACATTGATGCGGCTCACGGCAGGTGAGCCATCGCTCGAATCAATCACGCCGAGCGATGCAAAGCGCGCTGTCCGAAGCAGCGTTTTGGCAAGGCGCCGCGCATCCGCATCGACCGGTTGGAGCAGCTCACGATTGTCGCCTGTCATATCACTCATCGCTGCAGACCTCGGCTTCGATCGCAGATATGCACACCCTTGGTCTCCCATCCTATACGCAAGTTCAGTGATACTTGGCCGTGTTGAGCGTGTGCATGGTTCTGCCGCCACTCTGCGCGTTGTTGATGACGACGACAAGATTTGATGCGGCACAGATCACAGCATGCGGATCGCCTCCGTTGACCACCAACTGTGCGGTGTTTGCGATGCGATTATGATCGCCTTGTATAATCTCTTCGATCAGCGCGACCACTGTAAGCTCCGCCAGGGAAATGTGCCGGCAGCAATTCGGGCAGTTCGGATTGATGAAATCGAACGGTTTCGTCCGGTCGTCTTTGATCGCCAAGATCATAGAGGTTGTCGCGCTCACAACCTGGGCCGCGTCGACCGCTGAGGACAACAACAACTCGGCCTCCAGCGCACGCTGGACACCATCATAGTCCCTCAGCGCGTAACCCGCGCAGATATGTCGCGTGAGGTGCAAAACGCGCGTGGCTACATCGGATAGACCGCATTCCGACACGAGCGGCAGCTTTGAGTTTCCGTCGGATTGACTGCAGGCATGCTGACCCGTGTCGTCCAACGCGCCCAACCCACGAGATAAGCGCACCATGTCGAGTCTCACATTATTCTAGAACAAATAATTCTATAATTATAGCTGGCGCCGTGCTCTTGGAAAGCAGTTTTTTCGACGCGATTGCGTTCGGGATCGTATTGTGCAGCCGTGAAACGGCTTGCCCTGTCAGCAGACGTTGACGTCGCCGTTGAGATGCTGAGGCTGGAACATGGGGTATGCCGGTAGATCCGTTGATGTGCTGGAGGTCGAAGCTTGTTTGCGATGATGGGTTGGCTGGAGTTCGTGCTGGCAGGGCTGGTTTTTCTGATCGCCCATCGCATTCCAACGGTACCGTCGATGCGCAAGCGGCTCGTTGTTGCGCTCAGCGAAAGCGGGTTCGTTGCCGCGTATTCGCTCATCTCCGTCGCGTTGCTGATCTGGGTCATCACTGCAGCCGGACGTGCGCCCTACGTCGAGATATGGCCTCCCGCACCTTGGCAGGCCTGGGTGCCGACGCTCATCATGCCGGCTGTCTGTCTGCTCGTTGCATTCTCGGTCGGCGCTCCAAACCCACTTAGTTTCAGTGGCGGTGATGCTGCGCGCTTCGATCCCGACCGACCTGGTATTGTTGGCGTCGCCCGGCACGGGCTGCTATGGGCCCTCGCGTTGTGGTCGGCTGCGCACATGGTTCCAAACGGTGATCTTGCTCATATCGTTTTGTTTGGAACCTTTTGCGTGTTCTCGATCTACGGCATGTATGTCATTGACCGACGCAAGCAACGGCAGATGGGACATGCACGATGGATTGAGCTTGCTCATGCGACATCTTTCTACCCATTCCAGTCGATACTGGATCGACGGTGGATACCTGCATCTATTGCCATGGATCGCTGGGTCTACTTCCGTCTCGCCGTAGCCGGTATCACGTGCGTGTTGATGGTGGCGTTTCACGAGGCGCTCCTTGGTGTTCATCCGTTGCCCAGTTTTGCGGATGCTCTTTTTACTTCGGCTTGAATTATGTGCACAGCGACGTGTTGGCGGATCACGGCGCATTGTGGGGCACGGTGGTTGCCTGGGGCCGTCACACCCGAGTAAGCAACTGCGCGAGTATGATAGGTTTCTACTCGTCTGCCTGTGTGATGTTGTGTCCCATGTCCGCTCCAGGAGCCGCCACGAGGACACCGGCAACAGTTAAGCGTCTTATCCTTCTGCGGTTTCCCTACTTCGCGACGTTTCGGAGCACTGCATTCATGCGAAACACCGGGGGAATGCCAGCCAATATAATCAATAGTGCCGGCAATGCCGCTTCTTCCAGAAGTTCGTCTTTGGCAAACTGATAAACATAGGTTGCGAGGGTTTCGAAGTTGAATGGGCGCAGCAGCAACGTCATGGGCAACTCTTTCATGACGTCGACAAACACCAGAACACCGCCCGCAATGATTGATCTTGCCAATAGCGGGATCACGACCCGACTCATGGTCCCCGCCATGCCTTGGCCGAGCGTTCGGCTCGCGTGCGTGAGATTTGGCGGGATTCGCTCGTGCCCTGCAACGACCGCCCCGTATCCGACAGCCATGAAACGACACATGCACGCACACACCAACAGTCCCAGACTTCCAACGAGCCACCCCGAATATCCAATGCCGAACACATCCAGTATCCCGGATGCCTTGCGATCAGCAAATCCCGCCGCGAAAATGACACCCACCGCCAGGATCGTCCCTGGAAACGCATATCCGAGCGAGCCGATCGTTGCAGCTCTTGCGAGACTGTTGCCGCTCTGGTGATGCGCTACGACGGCCACATATGCCGCCAACATCATCAAACTCAGCGTCACGACAGCGGCCAACAGAAGCGAATTCTGCGCGGCGAGGATCATCGCGCTGTTGAATGCGAGCGATTGGTCCCGAACCACAAATGACAGTAGGACACCTACCGGTAATGTGAAGCCTACGAGAATTGGAATGGCACAAACCGTAACCGCAAGAGCGGCTTTCCAACCCAATAAGCGTGTCGGGGCCAGCAAACGCGCTCTTCACGATTTATCCGCATAACGCCGCTGCAATCGCGCTTTCTGCTCGACAATCAAAAGCGCAGCAACGAAAATGAAGGCAACGAGAGACAACTGAGCTGCGGTAGCAAGGCTATTCATACCGAGCCAAACGTTGAAAATCCCCAGTGTCAAAGTCTCGATTGCGAAGTATTCCACCGTCCCAAAGTCAGACAAAACTTCCATCAACACGAGGGCCAACCCGGCAACGATGGCCGGCCGGGCCAGTGGTATGGCCACACCCCAAAATACGTTTCGACCACTGACCATGGCGGTCTCATAGTACGAGGCCGGCGTGAGCAGGAAGGCTGCGCGTGCCATCATGAAGACGTACGGATAAAGGACCGCACCCATGACCAACCATGCACCGCCTAAGGAGCGTATTTCTGGGAACCAGTAGTCACGCGCGTTCCGCCAGCCGAACAGATCTCGCAATCCGCCTTGAACGGGACCGGCGTACTCGAGAAAGTCGGTGTACGTGTACGCGATCAGATACGCTGGGACGGCTGCAGGCAGAAGCAGCATAAGCTCGAATGTCCGCCGCGCGGGAAAGTCATATCTTGTTACAGCCCACGCCGTTGTCACGCCGAACCCCAGCGCGACAATGCTGACGCCGGCCATGAGCGCAAGCGTGTTCCACAGATAGCGCGGCAGTACTGTCTGGGACAGATGAAGCCAAAGTCCGCTACTGGTCCCAAAGGCTGCAATAACGACCGCGGCAATCGGCACCAAGAGCAAGAGCACAATGACCCAACACAGCACCACCCAAGCATTCAATTGGGCGACCGTGCTGGAGAAATTGCCGATGACGTCGGTAGCCAGCTTTCGCGATGACGACGCTTCTACCATCCGACCCGATCTATGACTTTCTGCGCCTCAGGCGCCAGCTCGGCAATCTTTGCAATCGGCATCTTGTCTTCTTTGAACGTGCCCCAGGATTTCAAACCGTCTGACACTGGCACACCCGCATTGACCGGATATTCAAAGTTGATCGCTCCATACAGGTCTTGCGCTTTTTTCGAGGTGAGGAACTCCAGAAACCGTTGCGCCTCTTCTTTACTCTTCGAGTGCTTGGCCACACCGCCACCGGATATGTTGACGTGTGTGCCTCTGCCGGATTGGTTCGGGAAAATGAGATTGACAGCGTTGGCCCATTCGCGCTGCTCCGGTTTATCGGACGTCTTCAGTTTGCCGAAATAGTAGTTGTTGATGATCGCGATATCACACACACCTTCATAAATCGCCTTAACCTGCGCCCGATCGTTGCCTTGCGGCCGTCGTGCCAGGTTGCCAACAAGTGCTGCTGCCCATTTCTGAGCCTCCGCTGACACTGCAGCGCTTATTATTGAGGCGATTAGCGCGCGATTATAAACGTGGCTACCCGGCCGGGAACAAACGCGCCCTTTCCAGCGTGGGTCGGCAAGATCCTCGTATCGCTTGATCGCAGTCAGATCTTTGGCGTTTTTGGACACAGCAATCACACGCGCGCGCTTTGAGAATGCGAACCATCGGTTCTTCGGATCTCTGAGATGTTCCGGAATGTTTTTCAGAAGCGTGGCGGAGTCGACTTCGGCGAGCAGATCCTTGTCCGCATAAACGTACAGTAGCGACCGATGTTGACTTTTTGCCTTTGTAACCTTTAACAGTTACCGGAAAATCGGCATAAACATCGTCATTTGCGATCGCAGCTGGCGCGGACGCCATGAGCGCCAGCATGGCTACCCCGGTCACTAGCCGAGTACGATTTGAATGCATATTGTATTCCCTCTGCATTTGGGCCGCGCCTATTCCCTAGATGTGCGTCTCGGTGCGCTCTAACAACAGCGATAAGCACCAAGCGCATAACTAGGACGGCTTGATTATCTGGCGTTGGCCCGCCACCGCACACGGGGGGCGGTACCTGATCGGAAGAGTCAACAAATAATGCCGTAGGCGAATGAGATTAGAATTGATCTAATTTATAGTGAGCGACCGAAACTGACTCTCGGACCGAAACGTTGCTACATTTTGCGAGGAGCAGTTGCACCGAGCAGGTTATTAGTTGATTAGAATGTCATATGATCAGAATGCGCACGTTGTTTGCGACGAACTTCCACACGAAACTAGACCATTTCCGCCATAAACGAACCCACTTCGCCGGCCCACACAGGCTCAACGCAACGTGGCCGGCCACCCGACGGGCACTGGTACATACTGGTACATGATGTCACCGCCGCATAGCCTGTGTTTCACAATCGCCCGTGTTTCACATCAGTGAAGCACAGGTCGCTGGCCTGACAGCTGTGGATGTGTAGAGGCGAGCGGCTCAATCTTACGACACGTTGCGCCGAGTAGCTGCAAAGCATCAAGCGTTTCGTCATAGTCATTGCTTTTGACAACTGCGCGCACGCGTAACGCCAAATCGGAATTCGCACTCTGGCGCGCCCTAACGACGGCTCCCATCAGTATGCGTTCGTCGGGCGTGATCCGACAACAGCGCACGGTCAAGAAGCAGAAAGACCCAAGACGTTCTGAGCGTACAGCTTTTGACACGGCTAAGACGCGCCCAAACAACTCAGGCCCTGCCTGCGACCCAAACAGCTCCATTGCCGCTGACAGGCCAAACTCCCAAGCCAATTGCGTGCTATCGGCATATCCCGCGCAGTTGCAGCGCACCAAATCAAGAACGAGCCGCTCCACGGGACTAAACCCCAGATCCACGACCTTCGGCCACGACGGATCTCCGCAATCGCAGCTGTCGCGTAATGAACGCAGCGACGCCTGCCCGCAACCTGCACCTGTGTTCGACATCTCTAAGCCTGACTTGGACAGTTGGTGAAATCGGATTCTGGAACGTAAAAGTACACAATAGTCGAAAGCTTGCAACGCTTCGATGGTCGCATGACCAGACAGATCATGTCCGCGATAGGCGGACTCACTTCGTCGGCATACACGCCATGATTGATGCACTCGGCCGGCCATGACGACCCAAAGAACAGGTGTGGGATGGTTCGGGCGAAACCGGAAACGCGCGAACACAGGTCTTCCCCAGACATAAATCGCTTCAGATTGACGACGCAGGCCGGTCATAAGGCCGCCGCCCAAGCAACGTCATGTGGAGGGAACACGTTAGGGGAGGTAAAAATGAACTGCCACGCATTACGCCTTGACCGCGCCGGCCGCCTCATGACGGACCACGCGATGGTCTGGGTGAGATATCTCAATGCACCCGTTGAACAAGTGTGGCCCTTGGTCAGCACCAAACAAGGACTAGCGAGATGGTGGATTGTGCTGCCTCGAACCTTTGACCTCCGGATCGGTGGCGCGTTCAACCATCACTGGGACAACACGATTACAAGCTTCGAGCCGTTTCGCTACATCGATTTTGACGAGCCGGCAGGCTCCTATCGTGGCACCGGCGGTATGCGGATTGAGCTGACGTCCACTGGAAGTCAGGAGACAACTTTCATGTTTCTCGGAACCTGGGGAGCGGATGTCCGCCCGTCTGCAGAAGCAGAAGCAAGTGATGCGCAACAGGATCTCGTCAGCCAGCCTGCCGGTCCTGGAACGCCTTGGCCCAGCGTCGCAGCGGGCTGGCATGGGATGGTCGATCAATTGGAACAGCAGTTCCGTGATGATGCGCCATCGCATTCTGTTGAGGATCTGGCCGAGTTCTATGTTGACTACCTCAAGGATCAGTTCCGATTACTCGGCATGGTGCAGAGGTCGACCGAGGGGAAGGCGTAGGCCTTTCCCCTCACAACAGCCACGGTGTTGTCTGAGGCTAATCAATATCGCCAACCAAAACCGCATTCACATCCTCTGAAAACTGCCTTCGCTGGTCGGCTACGATCACAATTGCAGGGTCGCTGGGGTCGCGCTCTGCGGGCGGCATGCCGTGGGCAATCAGCGCTTGCGCACAGGCGGCCCAGTCGCCGGCCTCGACCGGCCGGTTTATAGATGCCCAGCTCAAAGTTCCGCAAACGTTGTCACCATAGCCGTGCTCTTCCGTCCAACGCGCCCCGTGCGCGAGCAGAAAGCGGGTAAGTTCCGCATCGCCGCGCAAGACCGCGTGGTTCAAAGCGCTCGCGCTCCAGTCACCACCCCGGACGGCAATTGGCCAGTCGAGTTCGACCATCACGCGCACAGCACTGTCGCAGCCGGCGGCAGCTAGCTCCGGAAGGAGGCGCAGCTGACTTTCGCTCAACGCATCCGGAAAGTCGGGTCGGCTTGTTTTGATGTTGCGGGCCGTGCCGGTGTCTCCTCGTGCACACGCCGCGACGAACAAGTCACTGTCAGCGGTATCACTCTTCAATCCCGCCTGTAACAAAACCTCAGCAACATCCGGCAAGCCGTAACGCACAGCCTGCGTGTGTGCGCTGGCGCCATCACGGGTGAGAACCGTTTTGTCGACACCGGCAGCGAGCAAGGCCTGAATGTGTTCTGGCGAACGCCGACGCCTGATGGCCCACAGCAGCAGCTTTCCATCGCGCAACTCGTTGGCCCCGGTCGCACGCGAAACCAGCAATTGAAATGTGGGCAGATCATCAAAATCCAAGGCGCGATAGAGCGCGTTCGTGCCGGTGACTGTAGCCCCTGCTTCGAGGAGCAATCGTGTGCAGTCCAGCGACTCGAGCGCATGATAAAGCGACTCGTTGTCGTTTGGATCCGCTCCAGCATTGAGGAGGCGGCGCGTGAGTTCCGGATCGTGGTTTTGCCCTGCTGCGCCATAGAGAGCAGAGATTGGGTTGTCATCAGACGGTTCTTCAAGCGAAGCGGGTGGCCAGCGATTGCCGATGGTCTGATTGGGATCTGCACCCGCATTGAGCAGCAGATCAACGATCTCGTGAATGCGATGCTTATAGTTCTCCAAGTGCAGCAAGCTTGAGTGCGTTGCAGCAATCAGAGGCGGCAGATTGAGCGGTCCGCCCGATTGATTGACCCATGCTGGATCCACTTCAGTTTGGCGCCTCACCAACGCGACGTCACCGACCGCACAAGCGAGCCAGGGATCGCCACCGATCAGGTCCGGGTTGTCTGATAGCAACCGCGCGGCCATTTCTGGACGGCCGCGATTCATGCCGCCTGCCACGTCTCCGGCGTAAACGAAGCGTGCGAACGTCAACGCCAATGCCACCGGGTCGATGGTCTTTAACCGGAGGGTTTCGACATAGGTTTTGAGTTCGACCCAGGACACGAAGCCGTATTCACGCGCAATACATGATTGCGCATCATGCAAGCGAAGACCGAGCTGAAAGACTTCATCGTGATTTCGACCGGCTGCGGCTGGTAAGGATTCGCGAAAACGATCAGTCGCAGTTGTATCGCCGCTCCTGTAAGCCGCGAACAGCTCTTTTGCCTGCTTCTTCAATTGAGCGATATCGGGTCGACTTGGCAGTCGCTTCATAGACGCCTCCGTGCATAAAACGCCGACGACCCGCAACACGGCTGCACAAAGGTTCAAAGTCTGCCAATTGAGCGATGCAAGTGGGCTCTGCCCTTACCGCGGGTCCGGATGCGACTTGCATCGCACTGTCGACGCTACGGGGTTGAACCGACGGTGTCAATTTATAGAGCCGTGCCGGCAATCCGAATGTTGCCGGCATGGGAGATCGGTGGCGCCGAGATTAAACCGAGTATGCGGGCGCTTCGTCGCGAACACGTCCAATCCAGACCGTGTGTTGTCCGCATTCGGGGTCTTCGATCACATGATCGACAACGTCGAAGCCGTGACGATCGAGTAGCTCGCGATACTCGCTGGTTTCCAAGCTGGCATGATAGAGGGGCTCCCCTTCGAAGGTCCCGATCAACTCCCCAAATGAATGACCGCTTGTGAACATGAGTGCCGTGCCTGGACCGGCATGTTCGCGAAAAACTGCAAACATGTTGCGTTGCTCATCCGGCTTCAAATGAAAGAAGCTGTTCCACGCCAGCAAGCCATCGAATGCGACTTTCAGCTGCATAGAGCGCATGTCCGCAACAGCCCACGTCGCAGATGGAAAACGGTTCTGAGCGATCTCAATCATTTCGGGCGCAGCATCAACGCCTGTGACAGCGCAGCCCCTTTCAAGCAAGTGGCGCGCGATCGGTTCGCCGGGGCCACAACCGATGTCGAGCACCGTCGGCTTGTCCGGTAGCAACGCGATGAAACGATCGAGCCATGTGCGCTCCATCAGATGTCGCCCCCGAAGCTCAAGCCAGGCTGCTGCGTGACGGCGGTATAGGTCGACGATGTTATCCGCGTGAGAACTCATGCAAACACAATCCGACAAAGACGGGCCGACAAAGATGGGCTGACAAAGATGGGCTGATTGAGACGGCATGTCGCATATTGAACCAGCACAAGACCGGACAGCAATCAAACTCACGGGTCGCCTTCAAAGACCGCAGCAAGACCAGGGTGTGCTTTGTCCTGATACAACCGCCGCGTGGCGCACATCGTTGAGGGGGGGGGCCTGATCGTAAACGACGTCCGATCGAGCGGCCCGCGATCAGAGCGTCTGGCGACCTTCAGCCAAGACCTACGGTCAGGACCAGTGGTATGAGGCGTCGAGTCACCATTCGGCAACAAACAGCAGAAAGTCATCTGACGTTCCGCCGTATTATTGACTCCAATACTCCACATATTTGATCATGTTGCTGCGCGCCTGAGATGCGCGCGCAGTCCAGCCAGCTCGCGATCGCTGTTTGATCAGCTACGACTTCTAGCTCGCCAGCCAGACACCCCAACTGCGTAACACTAGTTCGCCGTGCTCGTGCGCGGCGATGGGGGATTTGTGATATGACCTGGAGTATCAGGGCGCTTCGTGCGGGCGCCTCTGCCGTCGCGCTTGCAGCGGTGGTCTCAAGTTTCGCTGCAAACAGAGCCGCTACGGCACAAGACTTCAACGCCACTGTCGTTTTGGAGGGGATTACGATCCAATCGACGCGCTCGCCGAGAAACGTCCTCGATGTGCCTCAGAACATCACTGTGATCGATAAGGACGAACTCGACAACGAGGCCGTAACGGACATCGACAAGCTCACGCGAAAGGTTCCAGGCGTCGTTGTTTCGCGTCAAACGTCCGGTACGGATCCGTTCAGCACGTTCGGCGGAATCACCATTCGCGGTGTTGGCGGCAACCGCGTGCAGATCTCAGTCGATGGCTCGCGTACGGCGGAACGTATCATCGACGGGCCACGCGACTTCATCAATCTGGATTTTGCCAAGTCAGTCGACATCGTGCGTGGTCCGGCCTCAGTGCTGTGGGGCAGCGACGCATTGGGTGGCCTTGTTGCGGTCGAAACGCTCGATCCGGAGGATATTCTAAAGCCCGGCGCAAAGCTGAGTGGCGAAGCAAAGACGACGTTCGACACAGAGAACAACGCGTGGAAGAAGACAGGAATCGTTGCGGCATCCGCCAATCCTGCGCTTCTGTTTCTGTTCGGCTATTCCAACATCACCGCAGATGAGGTGAAGCGATCAAAGGCCCGCGCAGACGGCGGTCTCTATGGCTGTCCACGGAACCTCGACTTTGGCGCAACGCCCTGTGACGAACTCGATCCGACGGACACGCGGATCGATACGTTTCTGGGTAAGGTCGTCGTCAAGCCGGCCGATGGGCATCGGATTGAGTTCACGGCCGACATCAGCGACCGACTGACCAAAGTCGATCAGCGCTCCGACCTAGGGCCCGAGTTCAGTAGTTTCACAGGCCAGCCGACTGGTGTCGTCAACCTCGACTACAAGCGCGAGCTTGATCTCTATCGTCGCCGCTTCGGCCTTGAGCACACTTGGGACATCGAGACACCGCTGCTCGAAAGCGCCAAATGGACTCTGTCATATTCACCGCAAGGATACACGCGAAGCGGGCGACGCATTCTCGACAATGCCGACGGCGATCGGATTATCGAGGATGACACTCTGGAGTACGCGGAGGACTTCTACGAGGCTGACATTCAGTTCGTTTCGAGATTTGCCTTCAGCGGTGTTTCGCACAGGCTCACGTACGGCTTTGATGGTGACTTCACAAAAACCAACTATCGCCGGGTTGATATCGAAACCAACGTGACAACCGGCGAAGTTGATGAGGATCGCGCCGGCGGGTTCAATTTCGCGAATGCGGAAACGACGCGCGCAGACTTCTTCATCCAAGACGAAATCAAGATGTTTGGTGGTGTGTTGGAGCTAATACCGGCTCTGCGATATGCGACGTACACAATCGACCCGAAACCTGACGCTGATTATGAGATTGTTCCCGGATCGGAGCCGGAGAAAATATCGGAAGAAGCGCTTACGTTCAAGTTCGGCGCAACGCTGAATCTCAACCGCAACTACTCCGTCTATGGGCAGTTTGCGCAAGGCTTCAAGATGCCGACAGCGCAGCAGCTTTATACGTCTCTCCCAGGCACGTTCTTCGACCTCGTACCTGCTCCGGACCTCAAACCAGAGGAGGTGAATAGCTATGAAGTCGGCTTGCGCGGCAAATTTCAGAAGGGCTTCTTCAGCGTCAATGTCTTCTATGCAGACTACACAAACTTCATCCAGTCGTTTTTCTTCGTACCAGACACTGACCCGCAAGAAATTACGTACCGCAACCTATCGTCTGTTCAGCTCTATGGCGTCGAAGGCGCGTTCGAGACGGAAGTAACGACAAACCTAAGGGCCTATGGATCGTTCTCCTATCAGTTTGGGGATCAGAAAGCGTCACCGGATGCGGAGGAAGAGGCTTATAACGCAGCCGCACCATTAAACGGCGTGTTCGGATTGAAATATCTATTCGAAGATTACAATCTCGAAGTTGACGTCGCGAGTATTTGGTCGGCCGCTGTGACGCGGCAAAACGATCCTGATAACTTCAAGCCGGACGGCTACGTCGTGTTTGACGTCAACACCTTGTGGAAGCCGACCGAGAACTTCGAAGTCACGGCGAGCGTGTTGAATGTCTTCGACAAGCGGTATTTTAAATGGCCGTTGCCGGGTGACTACGAAACAACTGCAAGCGACTCCGTGGCGCGGACGAATCCATTAGAGCTGCAGACCCAGCCGGGCCGCACGTTCCGGGTCGGCGCAAAAGCGAAGTTCTAAAGTTCTGATCAGTCCCCCGGTCAGCACGGGTCCGGGGCTACGGCTTCAATGATGAGGCCAATGCCTCGGGCCCGATTCCGTCAGATACACTTGCAAGTGCCTGATGCAAACGATTGCAGCTCTACGCCGAACATTAGGCCGGATCATATGGCTGTCTCGCCTTTGTGCAGGCGGCCCGTCCATGGTCTTGGGTCTAGGCTTGTGCGCTTTGGTCCTCGCTGCAAACTTCGCAGGCGTTTACGTCATCACGCTCCTTATCTCTTGGAACAAAGCCTTCTTTGACGCCCTCCAGAACGTTGCCGTCGAAGAGACAGTCCGGCAAGTGGGAGTATTTTTCGTACTTATTCTAACAAGTGCGGCACTGTTCTTGATCGGCCAATACCTTCGTAAACTCGTCTACATTCGCTGGCGGCGACGGCTCAACAGCATTGCCCTTGACGCCTGGCTTGAGAACCAGGCCTATTGGCGCCTGCAGCCGAGCATACTTGGACAACTCGCTGATAACCCGGATCAACGGATCGCCGAAGACTGCCGCATGTTTGTTGATAAGCTGTTGGAGCTGTCGGTTGAGTTGATCACGAAAATCGTCGCGCTCTTCACATTCCTTTTGGTTCTGTGGGAGTTGTCTTCGTTTCCTCTGACATTCTCGGTTTTCGACACTCAGATTGTCATTCCCCGTTATATGGTGTGGGCGGCATTTCTGTACGTGGCGCTATCAAGTTGGCTAACCCACGTCCTCGGGGCGCCGCTCAAAAATCTCCTGTTTCTTCAGCAACGCCGCGAGGCGGACTACCGGTTTGCACTTGCAAGGATGCGCGATTTCTCCGACGAGATCGCACTCTCACGTGGTGAAGCAGCGGAACGGCGGATCTTCGATCA
>JBCCOV010000088.1:0-19899 GCA_039039985.1 Pseudomonadota bacterium
CAACTTCTGGTCTGGGCGGTTGCCCTGACTTTCGTGCAGGCCGTTCTCGCCGTTTTCGGCGCGCTGTTTCAAGTCGGCTTCTCAGCACTTCTCGGCAATCGAGAGAACCTACCCGAGATCACAGGGTGGGGCGGACGGGCCATTCGCGCCCATCGCAATATGCTGGAGAACGTGGTTTTATTTGCCGTTCTGGTGCTCACCGCGCAGGCTGCCGGTCGCACGAACGACATGACATTGCTGGGCGCTCAGCTGTTCTTCTGGGCGCGGGTGGCATATGTGCCGGTTTACACGATCGGAATTCCGGTGGTGCGTACGGCCGTTTGGACGGCTTCAGCAGCCGGATTGCTGATGATCTTTTTGCAGCTGGTCTGATATGCATGCGACCTGACATCAGACCGGCTTCTCTCCGGGCTCCCGCGTGCTAACGTTACGGTTATGTACGAGAACAGACTGGGGAGGTGACGAATGCCGACAGCGGCAATCGTAGGTGTCGGGCTGATAGGTCGCGCGTGGGCCAATGTCTTCGCGCGCGCAGGTTGGGACGTCGCGCTTTGGGATGCCAATGCAGAGGCACTGGCTGCCGCGCCGGCCCAAGTTTCGCAATCGCTGCACGATCTGGTGCCACATGGGCTGGTGAACGATGCGGATGCAGCCGCGGCGCGGGTCCGGGCGGCAATATCCCTTGCGGACGCCGTTGGCGCAGCTGATCTCGTCCAAGAAAGTGGCCCTGAGCGCGTCGACGTCAAGATCGCTCTCTTTCAAGAACTCGATGCGGCCGCAAGACCGGACACGATTTTGGCTTCGTCGTCGTCGGCCATCGTTGCGTCTCGCTTCACGGAAGACCTTCCGGGACGCGGCCGTTGTCTTATTGCCCACCCGGTGAACCCCCCGCACACCGTACCGATTGTCGAGTTGTGCGGTGCGCCTTGGACGACGCCGGAGGCGATTGCGCGGTCGCGGGTGATTTACGAGGCGGTCGGCCAGGTGCCGGTCGAGGTCAAAAAAGAGATCGACGGCTTTATTCTCAATCGCATGCAGGCCGTCTTGTTGTCGGAGGCCTTCCGCCTGATCGGTGAAGGCTACGTGACCGCTTCGGATCTGGACAAGACGATACGCGATGGATTGGGGCTTCGGTGGGCGTTTATGGGCCCGATCGAGACGATTGAATTGAACGCGCCGAACGGCATTCAGGACTATTGTGAGCGTTATGCCGCGACATTGCTGAAACTGTCGGAAGCGCCTGTCACAGAGGAACTTTGGAGCCCTGAGAACCAGGCGCGCGTTGCCGACAGCTGGGGGCCAAAGCCGTCGCCTGAGCATGTCGCCGAAAAAAGCCGCTGGCGTGATGATCGCCTGGCGGCCCTGGTTGCGCATAAGAAATCTCAACAATCATTCGGGGAGTGAGACGTATGGCCAGCAAGCGCAAAGTGGTGATCACGTGCGCCGTCACCGGATCCATTCATACGCCGTCCATGTCGCCGCATTTGCCGGTCACAGCGGAAGAGATTGCGGACGCTGCCATTGGCGCAGCCGAGGCCGGGGCAGCGATCGTTCACTTGCATGCCCGCGACCCGAAGACCGGAAAGCCGGACCAGAGCCCGGAAGCGTTCTCGCCGTTTTTGCAAGTCATTAAGCAGCGCGCCGACTGCGTGATCAACATCACGACTGGTGGTGCGATGACCATGACGGTGGAAGAGCGCGCAAAGCCCGCCACCGTGTTCAAGCCGGAGGTTGCGAGCCTGAATATGGGCACCATGAACTTCGGCCTCTATCCCATGATGGAGCGGTTTACCGAATTCAAGCACGACTGGGAGCGTGATTACCTGGCCGGGTCCAAGTCGGGGTTCTTCAAGAATACCTTCGCGGACATCGAGTATATTCTGACCGAGTGCGCCAACAACGGCACCCGCTTCGAGGTGGAGTGCTACGACATCGGTCACCTCTACACGTTGGCTCACATGGCGGATCGCGGCATCATCAAGCCGCCGTTTTTTGTACAGTCGGTCTTTGGCATCTTGGGCGGGATCGGCCCCCACCCGGAAGATGTCGCGCACATGAAACGCACGGCCGATCGGCTGTTTGGCAAGGACTATCACTGGAGCGTTCTGGGCGCCGGCCGACACCAGTTGTCGATTGCCGCCATGGCGGCATCGATGGGTGGCAATGTCCGTGTCGGTTTGGAAGACTCGTTGTGGGCGGGCCCCGGCAAACTGGCTGAAAGCAACGCGCAGCAGGTCAAGCTTGCGCGTCAGATTGTCGAAGGTCTCGGGCTTGAAATCGCCAAGCCGGAAGATGCCCGTGAGTTGCTACAACTTAAAGGCGGTGACCAGGTTGGGTTCTGATTGCAGTTGGCCGCGCTACCAAAGTGCAAAGGTTGCGATCAGGCCGACCAGTGCGCCGTGCGCGATCAGGCTTGCCCAATAAACTGTGAGGCACCGGGCGATATCGTCTGGTGTCGCACGTTGGCGACCTCGCGGATTGAGCCAGGAGTCGTCGACCTGCACGCCCTCGTAGATCCGCGGACCGGCTAACGCGAGACCGAGCACGCCGGCCATTGCCGCCTCGGGCCATCCGGCGTTGGGCGACTTGTGCAAGTGCGCGTCTCGCCAAGCTATATGCGCTGTCGCTATGACCGATCGGCCCATGATGGGTGCGACGAGCGCAATCAGACCTGCGCTCAATCGCGCGGGAAGCAGGTTCAAGAGGTCGTCCAGGCGGGCTGCGGCCCAGCCGAAGTCGCGATATCGGTCAGTGCGATGGCCGATCATGCTGTCAGCCGTATTGGCGAGCTTGTAAGCAATCAGTCCCGGTAAGCCGCCGATCAGGTACCAGAATGCCGGCGCGACGACGCCGTCCGATAGGTTTTCTGCCGTGGTTTCGATCGCGGCACGGCAAACACCGGCCTCGTCGAGCGTTTCGGGATCACGTCCGACGATCTTTGACACTGACACACGTGCTGCTGGCAAGCCACCAGCGTTGAAGGCCTCGTAGACGTCGGCAACGTGCGAATAGAGGCTGCGCTGAGCGATCAGGATCGCAACGATACCGATTTCGAGGCACAGGAGTGCCGGATGCCAACGGGCGGCAAGATGTAAAGCAAGCCCAGTTGCAACCGCGAGGCCGATCAGCGCAATTGCCGTGCCCATGCCCGCGATCTTATGCGTGAACGCGGACCAAGATGGACGATTGAGCGCGCGTTCAAACCCGTCAATCAAGCGTCCCATGACGACGACGGGGTGCGGGCAGCGCCGCCACATCCAATCGGGATCGCCGATCACGGCATCCAAGATCAGGGCGGCCAACAACAGCACCGGCAGGGTGGTATCGAACATCACCGTTGCTTAAGGATCCGCGCGAATGAGTCTTCTAACACGCGCAGGGCCATACTGTTTTGCGGGCCGCCGCAAATCACAAAGCGTGCCGGCAGGACGACACGGCGCGCGTCGGGCACGACCCGCCGGAGGGCGGGGTGCAGCAGTATTGCGGCACCTTGATCCTCGGCATTGCCAGCGGTATCGGACACGATCAGGACGTCCGGCTGGAGCTTAACGACATGCTCCAGCGTTGTGCGGCCGACGCGTCGCACGCCGAGATCTCGCGCTGCATTTGCGACGCCGAGTTGCCTGAGAAGATCATCAAGCAATGTACCAGCGCCGGCAGTGAAACCGCGTCGCTGCAGGTTGAGAGCCGTCAGGCCTTGGGATAGTGCGCGAACCGACTGCACGGCCGAGTCCAACTCCGCGAGCGCCTTGACGCCACGCTCGCGTTGCCCTGTCAGGGCTGCGACACGTGCAATCAGGTCTCGGGCATCGCGGAGACTGCGCGCGGGCCTCAAGGTTTCAAGCGGAATTCCGAACGCGGCAAGGCGGACGCGGGTCGTGCGCCGGGTAAACGCACCAGCGAGGACGAGATCCGGCTTGAGTTTCAGCACCTCTTCCGCCGTTCCGGCAATCTGCCGAAAGCGCTTGGCGCGCTGGCGATAGGCCGACATCATCGGGTTACTGGCATAGCGCGTTAACGCGGCAATTTGCTTCGGATCGGCGAGCGCAAGCAGCAACTGATCCGCGCAGGCATTGATGGAAACAATGCGCTGTGGCTCGGCGATCGCCATGCGTGGCGCAAAGACGCCGACGGCAGCAGCGACCACTGCCGTCAAGGTGAGCGTCATTGCGCGCGCTGTGCGGGAGTGATAGGCCTGCCCGCATCCCGAGACACATGTCGTGGCGGGTGCCGAATGCGGCAGAACTGATCTTGACGAGGTTCTCATGGTTATGCGTTTGCGGTGCCGTGCGGCGGTCGTGATGACCGCTGTTGCGGTGTTTCTCCTCTGGACTTATCCGATCAGAGCTCAGGATGCGACACCTCTTCCGGGGGTGATCGTCGAATCGAATAAGCCCCCTCCGCCCATCAGTGTGCCGTCGAGTCGGGATCCGGGCCCGGCTGCTCAGGCCAGAAAGCCTGAACCGCGTACGGTCGCGGCTGTGCCTTCTCCATCAACGTCGTCACCGGACACTGCGCCGGCTGGATCAGACGGTTCCGCTTCGACGTCGGACAGCAATACGTCAACGGAACCTGCGGCGCCAACGGTCGTTACGCCCAACCGAACGCCGCAGACCGTCGGAAGCGTCGCCAGCGCGATTACCGTGATTGGTCCGACGGAACTGGAACGCGCCCGCAACGGCGGCGCAACGTTTGTCGACGTGCTGCGTGGCACGCCGGGGGTCAATGTGCGCCGTTCCGGCGGGCCTGGCGGCACAACCGATGTCCGTATCCGCGGTGCGGACAGTGATCAGACGCTGGTGATGATCGATGGCATTCCAGTCAACGACCCGGCCAGCGCGCAAGGCGAGTTCGATTTCTCCGTGATTTCACTGGCCAATGTCGCACGGGTTGAGATTCTTCGCGGGCCACAGTCCGGTGTTTACGGCGGTGACGCGATCGGCGGCGTGATCAACATCATCACCCGAACGGGCAAGGGGCCACCGAGCGGGTTTGCCGAAGTGGAAGGCGGATCGTTCGGTACGACGTCGCAACGGGCTGGCATGAGTGGCTCTGTCGGACGTTTCAGCTATTCGCTCGGCGCGACAAACTACTACAGCTCCGGCTTCTCTCGTCGCGACGTCAATACAGAGGACGACTTTACCCGCAAGCAAGCTGTGGTTGGCTCATTTGGGCTGATGGTGAACGAGGCACTCAGCTTGTCTGCGCGACTGGGCTATTCGCGCCTGCGCGCCGAAATTGATGGCAGTTCGGCAAATGAAATCCCCGAGCGTGCAAACCGTGAGCTTTGGGACGGCGCAATCACCGCGACTCTGAAACCGTTTGGCGGCAGCGTTGTCACGACGGCGACGGTCTTTGCGAACCGCACGACGCGCGAGTTTTTGGACTGCTCATCCCGCACCGCTGATTGTGGCGCGTTCACCAATAGCGACTTCGAGGGCACGCGGGTGGGGCTTGAGACGAAGTCCGTCGTCAAGCTGCGCGATGGCCTGGATCAGTTTACGTTCGGCGGCCGCTTGCAGGAGATCTCCGGTAGCAAGACAGATACCCGCTCCACGGGGGGCATCGAGGACGATTACGATGTCTCGGAAACGCATCGTGCCGTCTACGCGAGCTACGCGCTCAATCCGATCTCAGCCTTTACCGTGACTGCAAGTGGTCGGCTGGATGACTTTGGTGATGAGGAGTTCCACGGAACCTATCGTTTCGCGGCTGCCTATCGCTTCGATGCGACCAGTACGAAGTTGCGGGCCAGTTACGGTACCGGAGTGAAGGCACCCACCATCTTTCAGCGCTTTGATGCGACGTTTGGCAACGACAGTCTGGATATCGAAACATCGAAGGGCTTTGACTTCGGGATCGACCAGCAGTTGCTCGGCGGGCGGTTTGAGGTTTCGGCCACCTACTTCCAGCAGGATATCGATAATCTGATCGTCTTCACCGGCGACTTCTTCACCGGAACCTATGAAAACGTGGAGAGCGTCGAGACATCCGGCGTTGAGGTCGCTCTCGAGTGGCGGGTTACCGATTGGCTTCGGCTGCGCGGCACCTATACGTACCTGGATGCGATTAATGGCGACACGAACACCCGACTGCGCCGGCGTCCGGAACATACTGCGAAAGGTACTGTGGCGGTGCAGCCGTTCGCAGGCACCTACATTGCCGCGACGGTGGTGTATCAAAGCGCGCACTTCAACAGGGACTTTGATCCGGCAAACCCGGACGCGGATCTTCAGAGAGTCAAAGGGTTTACGCGATTGGACCTTGATGCCGACTTTACTATCGACAAGCGAACCACCTTCTTTGTAAAGGCCGAGAACCTGACGGACGTCGACTACCAGGAAGTTCGGGGATTCAACACACCTAGTCGGTCCGCCTATGCGGGCGTTAGGCTTCGCTTTTAGATCTCCCTAGGTCAAGCTGGAGTGCCAAGGTGATCTCGTTCGGGCCGGACAGGCTCCGGTGTGCTGACGTCCGGGCTGAAACATGCGCTTCAATTCGGGACCCACGATGCTACGTGACGGAACGACATGGCCTGGCAGACTTCTGATCCCGGGCCTATGCGTCGTGATTTCTGGCCTGTCTGTTGCGTCGCTTCAGCTGGGCTCTGTTACGCTCGCGCCGGGCGTGGTCCTTCGCGCGTTGTTCGGTCTTGGCGACGCGGCCGACGTCGTGATTGTGCAGGAGTTGCGACTGCCGCGCACGCTTCTTGCCATTCTGATTGGCGCGACCCTTGGCCTTGCGGGCGCAGCGCTGCAAGGGCTGCTTAGAAACCCGCTTGCTGCGCCTTCGGTGTTCGGAGCGCCAAGCGCTGCAGCGCTTGGTGCCGTGATCGCGATTGTCACCGGGCTTGCCAACACGCTCTCTTTCATGCTGCCGGTCGCCGCCATTGCCGGTGCGCTGCTATCGGTCGGCGTTCTGTTCGGTCTCGCGGGCTTTGGCGGGAACATTCTGACGCTGCTTCTTGCGGGGCTTGCGTTGTCGAGTCTCGCAAGTGCGGGCGTCTCATTGGCTTTGAACCTGGCCCCGAACCCGTTTGCGGCATTGGAGATTGCGTTCTGGTTGCTCGGCTCGCTCGAAGATCGCAGCTTTCGGCATATCGTGCTGGCAGCACCGTTTATGTTGTTCGCATGGATTATTCTGCTCGCCAATCGCAACGTCTTGACCGTTCTCACCTTGGGTGAAGACGTCGCCGCAACCAGTGGCGTCAATCTCCCGCGATTGCGTCTCGCGACAATGGCTGGCGTTGCTTCCGGCGTCGGCTCGGCTGTTGCCGTGTCTGGCGTCATTGGTTTTGTCGGGTTGATGACACCACATCTTGTGCGTCCATTGGTTGGGCATGATCCCGCCCGTGTGCACATCCCTGCGATGCTGGCGGGTGCGGCCCTCTTGTTAGCAGCCGATGCACTGGCCCGGGTTATTCCGGCGAGTAGTGAGATTCGTATTGGGGTTCTGACATCGATTGTCGGCGTACCGTTCTTCATATGGCTGGTCGTGCAGCGCCGGCGCCGCGATCTCCTGCAGGCGGTGGACTAGGCCCATGACCCTGACGAGTGACGCCATAACGGTGCGACTTCAGGATCGGACCCTGGTCGATCGGGCCTCACTGATGCTCGAGCCCGGCGAGATGGTCGCGCTGCTTGGTCCGAACGGCGCAGGAAAGACGACGCTGCTCCGCGCGCTTTGCGGTTTGATACCGCATGCGGGATCGGTGCGCTGGCAGGGTGCGGCTTTGCCGATGCAGGATCGGAAACAACGCGCCAAGTTGATGGCATACTTGCCCCAAGGTCACGTCGCCCATTGGCCGATCTCCGTGCGGGACGCGGTTGCGATCGGCCGATTTCCCCATGCGTCTACTCTCTCCCGCCTGAGCCCGACAGACTATGCTGCAATCGATCAGGCACTTGCCGCGACGGATGCCATGCAACTTGCCGACCGCGACATCACGACGTTGTCCGGCGGCGAACGCGCGCGCGTCCTTCTTGCCCGTGCGCTTGCAGTCGACGCGCCCGTGCTGTTCGCGGACGAGCCAATTGCCGCGCTCGACCCTGTTCATCAATTGGCCATGGCGAACGTGCTGCGTGAACTGGCCAGGTCCGGGCGCGCTGTCCTTACCGTGGTTCATGACCTTGCGATTGCCAGTCGATTTGCTGATCGCATCATCATCATGAGCAACGGTGTGCTGGTTGCCGATGGACCGCCGGCGGACGTCCTATCAGATGAAACACTCGCACGCGTGTTCGGCGTGTCCGTCAAGCGATTGCGGGATGGAGATCGAGACGTCGTCATCGCTTGGGAGTCTATGCCAACTATGGCGTCAACTCAGATCGATTGACCGAAGGGCGTCCGCGACACGTGGAAATGCTTCGCTCGCCGGTAGCCCAAACCGCAGCCAGGTTTCATTGTCATCAAACGTCCGTACGAGAATCCCGTGTTCAGCCAATTGGACCGCGGCGCGCTGTGCATTGGCGTGCGCCACGAGCGTAAACAACGGCGTTGCACCGACGATCATAAACCCGGCATCACGAAGCCGGGTTTGCATCTGATGGGTATCCGTGGCCAGGCGCTTGCGCGCGTTGTTGGCCCAGGCGGTATCGGACAAAGCCTCAGTGGCAATCGTGATGGCCGGCCCGGAAACTGCCCATGGGCCAAGCCAACTGCGGATGCGGCCAATGTCCGATGGGGCGCCGATCGCGAAGCCAAGGCGCAGGCCGGCGAGCCCGTAGAACTTGCCAAACGAGCGCAACACCAAGATGCCGGGCTGGCCGGCCAAAGGTGCCAAACTCAACGCCGGGTCGACATCGGCAAAGGCCTCGTCAACGACCATCAAGCCGCCATGCCCACGGACCTCAGCGGCAATCTCAGCAAGCTGCGATGCGGCCCAGGTCCGCCCGTCCGGATTGTTCGGATTAACGACAACGATAATGCGGCATCCGGCGGCTCGCGCATCGCCTGGTTCGTGCAGTGGGACGATGGCTGAGCCCTCCTGCCGCCACGCGATGGCATGCTCGCTGTAGGTTGGCGCAACGACGCCCACGCGCTGCGGCGTCCGCAGACGTGACGCAAGTTGGATCAAGAGCTGCGTTCCCGGACCAGCGACAATGTCGGTCGTTTTTGGAACCTCGTATGCCGCTCGCGCTGCGGCGAGCAAGTCTTGCTCCGCGTCGGCCTGCGGGAGCTGTGCCCATGTCGTATCGTCGGGTCGCGTAAACGGAAATGCAATGGGATTGATGCCGGTTGAGAGATCAATCCAGCCTCCGTTTGGTTCGCCGAAGCGCGCGCGGGCCGCGCTGATGTTGCCGCCATGGTTCATGAGAGCAAACCCAGTGGTGATGTCAGTCCAAAGCGCAGGCCGACAATAGTTGCAACCAGTAAAGTCGCTTCTGAGACCTCGATCGTGGCTCCAAGGCAGTCCCCCGAAAGTCCGCCAAGCCGGCTTTGCCAGAACGCAACCGCGCCAACGACGAGCAGCACTGCAATGATAAGGCTTGGTGCAACAAGCCCACTTGCGATCGCGAGCATGGCTGCATTGGCGGCGATGCCTGTGGGCGCGAGGCCGCCCTTGAATGTGGCTGCCCGTCCATCACCAATCGCGGGCAGGGCCCATGCTGTCGTCAGCGCGATCCAGCGCGCCCATGCCGGAACGAGGATGATCGCGATAACAGCGGTGGTTCCATAGTCTTGGACGATAATCGCAACCAGTGCGATCTTGGCCGCGATGATGAGACAAATCGCGATCACACCGAATGCGCCAATGTTTGGGTCCCGCGCGACTTTCAGAAAGCGGTCCGGCTGACGATGGGATGCTGCCAGACCGTCTGAGGCGTCCGCGAGGCCATCAAGGTGCAGTCCGCCGGTAACGCGCACCCAGACAATCAGACCGAGCAGTGCGGCAAGCACCGGTGAAACGGTGGCGCTTACCGCGATGGCCGCCGCGACAAGACAGCCGATCAGCAGCCCCACCGTCGGCAGCCAGACGGCTGATCGCGCAAGATCGTTATCGACATAGGCACGGACCGGCGGTGCGGGGAGCGTCGTGAAAAACTGCAACGCAACGGCAAGACCACGCAGGTTCATGCTGGCCTCAACGCCTCTATGCTGCCCCAGAGCCGGTCGTGACCGTCACGGCCGTAGCGCAGGGATAGCATCGTTCCGTGGTGGATGCGCACCGCCCACGTATCTGCGAACGTAAATCCACATGCGATCCGAAGTGCACCGCGCATAACACCGGCATGCGTGACAACGGCAATGGGTTCGCGTAGCCGCTGCGCGCTCAAGGACCTCAAAATGTGCTCAAGCCGTGCGGAAAACGTCGACCATGCTTCACCGTTGGGCGGTTGGTTGCGCGCCGGATTGGCGTAAAATTCGTCGAGATCGCGCCCGTATCTCTGGCGGAGTTCACCGGCTCTGACACCGTCCCAGTCGCCGAAGTCGTACTCCGACCAGGCCGGGTCGATACCGACCGAAACGCCAAGCTGGGACCCGGCAAGCTCGGCGGCCATCACGCAGCGCTGCATCGGTGACGAGAGTAGCGTTTTCGGTCGCAGCGCGGTGAGTTGGCGTATGACGGCGGCGTTGCCGTCGGTTGTCGCGGAGACGTCCGTCCGCCGGCCAATGAGTGTGCCGGGCTCGATCGTCTCACCGTGTCGAACCATGTGGAGAAGCATGACGTCTACTCCGGCCCGGAAACGCCCGCCTCGGCAAACGTCGCCATCTGCGTATGCAAATCACAGGCGTGACGGAGAACGGACACGGCTACAGCAGCGCCACTGCCTTCGCCCAGTCGCATGCCGAGGTCGAGGATCGGTTTGGCGTCCAGCGCATCGAGAGCAACGTCGTGGCCAAGCTCAGCCGACCGGTGCCCGAACGCCAGAAACGGGCGGAGTGAAGGGGTCATACGCGTGCCGACAAGGGCTGCAACTGTCGCGATGAACCCGTCCACGAGAACCGGGATCCGGCGCTGTGCCGCAGCGATCATGCCACCAGTCATGGCTGCGATTTCGTAACCGCCAACGGAGACCAGAGCCCGTTCAGCCGTAACCTGCGGACCGCGTAGATCGTGACGCGCAATCGCACACTCGATAACTCCGGCCTTGTGGGCGATCCCGCTCTGGTCCAGGCCCGTGCCAGCTCCTGTCACATCGCTAGCCGAGTGTCCGGTCAGCGCAGCCAGAAGTGCAGCAGCCGTTGTCGTATTGCCGATGCCCATTTCCCCGAACACGGCAATATCGGGATTGAACGTCGCCATGCGATCGACGGCGCGCGCGCCGGCTCCGAGTGCGTATGACAACTCCGCGCTGGTCATGGCCGCCGCGACGGAGAAGTCGCGCGTTCCGTGTCTTTGTTTGTCTGGCACGATGCCGTCAATCTGTTGATCCGTGGCGACGCCCACGTCGACGATCTCGAGCCGTGCGCCCAGTCCCTTCGCCAAGACGGAAATCGCGGCCCGGCCCTCGGCGAAGTTCTGCAGCATCTGGGCCGTGACGGCGCTAGGATAGAGAGACACGCCCTGCGCCGTGATGCCATGATCAGCAGCAAACAGGGTAATCGCGACGCGCTGCGCTGAGATAGCTTCCGTTGCCTGAGCGCTTGCCAACCAGATTGCGATGTCTTCAAGCTGGCCGAGCGATCCCGGTGGCTTGGTCAGTTGCGCCTGGCGCATGCGCGCCTGTTCCGCACTGGTG
Organism: Pseudomonadota bacterium; assembly: GCA_039039985.1. Lineage (GTDB taxonomy): Bacteria > Pseudomonadota > Alphaproteobacteria > Rhizobiales > Hyphomicrobiaceae > JBCBWG01. The sequence goes on from JBCCOV010000088.1 coordinate 11,685, forward strand.
GTGCAAACCTCCGGGCACGCGGCATAGGGATCGAACGAGGTGTGTTCCAGCATTGGTGTTGGCGCTCCTTTGGACGGCGCAATCCGCCACGAACCGTTCGGCGTGTCGAGTCTTCAGATCGTCTCGTGCCCAATGTCGCGGGATTGCCGCAGGATTGCCTGCGTACACTGGACGCCGGTCGACGATCTCCTTAAGCCTTGGGCCTGAAACAGCAACATCCATGGGAGGATACGCAATGAAGCTGGTGCGTTTTGGGCCGGACGGCGGTGAGAAGCCGGGCCTTGTTGATGCTGATGGAGCCATTCGTGACCTGTCAGCGCATGTTTCTGACATCAACGGTGAAACACTTTCGCCGCAGGGGTTGGCGGCACTGTCAGCAATCGACGCCAACAGTCTGCCACTGGCGCCGGCTGACGTTCGCATTGGCGCGCCAGTTTCCAGTTCACGCAGTTTTATCGCCGTTGGGCTGAACTACGAAGACCATGCGAAGGAGGCTGGGCAGGCCATTCCGAGTGAGCCGATCCTGTTCAACAAGCTGACCAAGTGCATCGTTGTGCGCAATGACAACGTGATCCAGCCAAAGGGCTCGACCAAGCTGGACTGGGAGCTTGAGCTGGCCTTTGTGATCGGAACCCGCGCGCGCTACGTGGCAGAGGCCGACGCCATGGCGCACATTGCCGGGTTTGCCATCTGCAATGACGTGTCCGAGCGGAACTTCCAGCTTGAGCGTGAAGGGCAGTGGATGAAGGGCAAGTGCTTCGAAAACTCCGGTCCGCTCGGTCCCTGGCTTGTGACGAAAGACGAGATTGCGAACGTTCAAGACCTTGATGGATCACTTGATCTCAATGGCCGGCGGATGCAGACCGGCAATACGAAGACCATGATTTTCCCGGTTGCATTCCTGCTGCACTACATCTCGCAGTTCATGGTTCTGGAGCCTGGTGACGTTGTGACGACGGGTACGCCTCCAGGCGTCGGTGCCGGTATGAAACCACCCGTGTTTCTCAAACCGGGTGACGAGATGATCTTGCGGATTGCGGGATTGGGTGAGCAGCACCAGAAGGTGGTGGCCGCCGAAGCCTGATTGGCGTATCGGGCAGTTTGGTCGGTCGGGGTCCGATATCTGCGGTGTCCCGACCGACCTATACCGTGACCGGTGTGCACTCAGTCGTTGTTGGCTGAGTGGATCAGAAATGGCGCCACATTCGTATCGCCACTACCGTCGGCCTTGCTTTCCACGAACTTTTCAATGGCGTGGATGGCAGCTTCCGCCGACGTTTGGTGTTTGATGTCGGTGACGTGCGCCTTGAGCCGGTTGAGGACGTCGTGTTCATCGGGGCGCAGTCCGTCATCACGGCCTGCCGCAGCCTCAAGCTCTTCGATCGCTTGGGCGACGATCTTGCGATAGCGGCCGCCAGGTGCGAGCGCCATAAGCGGCGCCAGCGTTTCGATTTCCTTGCGCACGTCAAGCAGCTGCCGGGCATGATCCGACGCTGCATCGTATTGCATGACGAGAGCGTGATAGACGCGGCTGATTGTGGCGTCCGCTGTTCGGTTCATATCCTCGACAAGGGGGCCGAGACGCTGATCGACCTGAATAAGTTCGCTAAGCATGCGGTTTGCGGCCGTCGCCATTCCAACGTTGTTTTGTGCCCAGCCGTAATCCTCTTCGGTATTCAGCAGCGCGGCGATGAACTCGTTGCGAAACCTTTCACGGTAGTCCTCTGTGTCCTTTTTTGATCGCTGCGTCTGGTCCTCGATCTGACGCTCTTGGCCGACGTGGGTCTCGACGCGCTCGACGTGCTCTTGGAGGACGCCATGATAGTCCGCCTCAACCGATGGCGCGTCAGGACCGCGCATCAGCTGCGGGTGCATGGCGCGCAGCCCCTGCTTGGGATACTCCGCTGCGACGGTCGCCAGCGTGCGGTAGAAATCCCGATGCATGTAAAAGCGATCATCTTCGCCTTTGCGGGTGTCCTTTTGGACGAAATCCAGCGTGGTGCCGGCGTTGATCGCCTTCTGGACAATGAAACGGTCGCTCGGATCATCGATATCGCGGTCGATACAGACTTCGCAGGAGTAGCCGTCTCGTTCTGAAATCGGGCGCAGATAGCCAAGAACGATCTCGGCGTGATCGCCCACATGCGGCTGGAGCGCGACAACGAGGATCTTCTTCAATTCGGCCAGCCGGACTTTGTCCTGATCCCCGGTGAATGCTTTTTTGGCGACAATCGAGAGGAATTCGACAAACTCGCCGCGTACGATGAAGCGGTCGGCGTGTTCCGGATCCCGTGCCACGGCGCCAATTGTTGCACCGGCGTTCAACACTTTAATCAGGCGGGCTCGCTCTGCTGTATCGGCGACAGGTATCACCGCTTCGTGGGTCCAGCCGCCAAGTGAGAGCGTTCCGGCCGCATGACTGATCGGCTGGATACGCTCCAGCGTCATGGTCGCGTTCTCGAAGGTGTGCGGCATCAGCGCGTTTTCGACGATGGCTTCGAGCTGCTGCGCACTGCGCCCCTTGTGGCTCGGCACGTCGCTGAGCGGTGAACGCACCGCATTGGCACCAAACAAGCCAGACATGAACACCAGGGCATCAATTGCAATCGCGATCGCAAGCGCGAGATAGGCAAGTTTGTTGCCATCCTCAAAGGCATTCACGGTCACGACAAACCTGTGCGCTTTGTCGTCACGGTTCAGCTCAATCAGGTTGATCCGGGTCCGCAGCTCATCGGTCGCGTCGCTGGGCAGGCCGGAATCCTGGACGCAGCCGCGGGCGAATGCGAACAGCGCGTCGGCCCCGCCCGTTTGCGGGAGTTTATCGCCGCCGATGCACTTAGCCTCTAGCGTCTTGATACCGGTGTTGAGTGCAAACACCCGGGCAGCGGCCTCGCTCGCGCTGCCGGGGTCGCAGTTGACGCGCGCGGCTTCGTCTCGCAGCGTCTGGACTTTCAGCGCTGCGTTTTGAAGGCTCTGGCATCGCGTCTGGATAGACAGCAGCGTGGCCTGCGTCGGCGACTGGCGAAAGGTCTGGCGGGCCCTTTCAAGGGCTGCGACACCGGCGGCTGGATCGACATTGACGATGTTCGATGCATTGTCGTTTGTCTTGGCAACCGAAATCAGCTGATCGGCCGTCTGTGCTTCGCCTTTCAGCCGCGCCAGGTCGCCGTCAATCTGCGCCAATTCGGCTTTGATCGTCGAAATCCGCTTGTCGATTGTAACCAGTCGATCGTTGTGACCTTTCAGGCGCCGTTTCGCGACCTCAAGCTCAGCCATGATCTTGGCTTGTTCGGCGCGTGCGGCGCGCCACATCGGCCCGCGTCCGACCTTGCCAGAGCCCTCAACGCCGCGTTCCTCGGCAAGAACGACAGCGCGTTGCTCGTCAAGCCGACGCTCGATGGTGCTGACGACGCCTTTAAACTCGCCGACCTTGGCGGCCGCCTCAGGCCGTGCGGCCTGGACGCGTGACAGCTCCTCGGTCAAGCGGATCTTGTTGGCTGCGAGGCCGGCCTGGCCGCTGCGCGCTGAGGCCTTCTTCTCTTCAAGTGTGGCGACGCGCTGGCGCTGGACCTCAAGTTCGGCAGCGATCTGTCTGCGGATGGCCTCCGGTGCCCGGTTGGCGACGCGCGTGACGGCGTTGAGCTCGCTTTCGTAGCGCGCCCAGCCGTCTGCCGTGAACAGGCTTTCCGCCTCTTGAATACGGCGTTTCGTTGCAATGTTGCTGATATCATTGACGACACCAGCGACTTGGTTCTGGGCGCGCAGTTCTGCAGCGCGCTTGCGTTCGTCCTGCGGGAATATCGTTGAAAACAGCGAATCGAATGAAAAGAAGACCGATGTCGCCATACAGGCCAGGAACATCAGCCACAGAACTGCACTGCGGACCATGATCCTGGCAGCCTGCGCATACTCGGACCACACCGCGCTGCCTGCGCCAAACAGAATTGCGGCAAAGATCACAACAAGTGCAACGGCGAACAACAGCTGGTTTGAGGCGCCGGACAGCGTTTGTGAGTCGACAAAACCGGCTTCGTCCGCGCCAAAGACCTGCAAGGTCATGACCGCAAGGATTGCGAACAAGATCAATCCGACTGCAGTGCCCAGTGCCGTCCCGACGGCGCGGGGGCTGATGGAAAGCAGAGCTCTCGCCTCAGTCGGATCGGTGCGTACCCCACCCGGCCCGCCAACCGTGCGCGGCGCCGGCCGTTGGACCATGCCGGTGGCGAAGCTCTCGCCGATCAGCCAGGCGACAATCAGCATCACACCCTGAATGCCGAACGTGATCAGTAGGGACAGCACCGGCTCTTTCGTAAAATTCCGCATGCCGTCCCATGTCGTCCATCCGGATGCGATTGACAGAACGATGCCCGTGGCGCCGAGAAGCGCCAGTCGCCAGTTACTGGTGATGACCTCTGATGTCAGTCTCCGAAGCGGAGGCGCAATGAAACTCCATGTGGCCCAGATTCCGATCGCAAGTGCAGTGAACATCAACCACGCGTTGAGGTCGAAGTTCTGCCCGTTCAATTCGGGGAGTTGTATGTTGCTCATCAGCTCGGCCGTCGCTGTGGCGACGGGGGCCAAATCAACGGTCATAGAACAACCCTCCAAGCCGCGCCGTGGCTGCGAACCTTAGTTGGCCGCAGCCGAATGCGATCTGAACAAATAAACGTGTACAGATATAATGATCGCGGTGGCGGGCCCTCACAACCTCATGAAGGTCCAAATCGCAACAGAGTCTAGGCGAAACCATGAACTGGCTGCATCATGACAGAGATTTCATCATTGCGAGATTATTGCGATTAGGTGGCGTTTGTTCAACGTATTCGAATAGAAAGTCGCGGAAGTCTTTGCGTATGGAGAGAGAATTGAACGTCCCGTACTTTTGTGACGCTTGACGAATGGGCCGTTGCGCTGTTTCCGTGCGCGAAACCCGTTCTGGAAAAAAGCGATCCGAAATGCACCGATCATGTTTCCGGCCGGCACGCGCTGGCGTCCTAACGCTTTTCATTTTTGTGGGATCCAGCCTTGTTTTTCAGCTGGCTTCAGCCGACGCGATCCACGCGAAGACCAACTGCAAGCCGTCGGGAAGCTTCTCGTCGTGGAAGCGTTCGTTCCGGCAGGTTGTTCGCAAAAATGGGATTTCAGATCGGACAATCCGTCGCGCTTACGATCCGATCACGTACGATCCGGCGGTTATTCGGCGCGATCGGCGGCAGAGCTTTTTCTCGCTGTCGTTTCTCGAATTCTCGAAGCGCCTCGTGTCGAATCACCGGATTCGCAAGGGCGGCAGCAAACTGAAACAACGTGCCCAGTTGTTTCGTCGCGCGGAGAAGCGGTTTGGCGTGCCCGGGCCAGTCATCACGGCATTTTGGGCGCTGGAAAGCGACTTTGGCATCGGGCTGAAGAAGCAGTACCTGATCTTCAATGCGCTTGGCACCCTGGCTTACGATTGTCGTCGGCCGGACCTGTTCGGGGAACAATTGATCGCGGCGTTGAAGCTCGTGGATTCTGGACGTATTCCGTACAAGCGCATGGTTGGGTCTTGGGCCGGTGAAATCGGCGAGACCCAGTTCCTGCCCTCGCATGTGCTCAACCACGCCGTTGATGGCGACGGTGACGGGGCGATCGACCTCTACAACAGCGACGCTGATGTTGTGTTTTCGACCGCGGCGTTCATTCGCCATCTTGGATGGCGTGCCGGAGAGCCGTGGCTCGAAGAGGTGCGGATTCCAAAACGGATGCGCTGGCGCGAAGCGGATTTGACGATCCTTCACCCGCGATCGCAGTGGGCAGAATGGGGCGTCCGGCGGCGTAACGGTCGCGCGCTGCCGAACGACCGTTTGCCGGCTTCGTTGTTGCTGCCGATGGGGCGCAACGGCCCGGCGTTTCTGGCCTACCGGAATTTCCGGATTTATCCGGAATGGAACAAGTCCCTCAACTACGCGATTACGGCAGCCTACCTGGCGACGCGGCTTGCCGGCGCGCCGCGGTACGCAGCTGGCAATGGGCCGATCGAGACGTTTTCCTACCAGAACATCAAACAGATCCAGCAGCTGCTTAATCGCAACGGGTTCGATACCGGTGGCGTTGACGGCAAGCTCGGCGCCAAGAGCCGGGCCGCAGTCAAAGCAGCCCAGCTGCGGTTCGGACTGCCAGCCGACAGCTATCCGTCCACGGCACTTGTGCGGCGCTTACGTCGTGGCAGCTGATCACGACGGTCCGGGGACGGTCGCAGTTACACTTCGTTACATGCTGCGACCTTCCTGAAACATCCGCGCAATTCAAGACATGCACGTCTCCACGACTGGCACGGGACGGTCTCGTGCTGACCAGAGTCTGGAGAATCAACGTGCGAATCATTCCCTTGAAGCACCGTACTCGTGCACTCGACGTCCGTGTTGTCGCAGCGATTGGAGCTGCACTTTGCTTGGCGCTGTTGAGTGTGCCGGCCGATGCCGGTGCGCCCGGAGCGCCGCACTCTGACGCAACCGTTGTCGGTGCGACAATCTACGCCGTATCACCGCCACCGCCGGCTGTTCTCGCGCCTGAACCAGTCCGTGTCGGCCAGCCGGGACTTGGGCATCATACGGGCGGCTATTGTGCGCGATGGCGGCGCATTTGCGGTTATCGTTGGGGTTGGGGGACATGGCGGTGGCGCCGCTGCCTGGCTATCCGCCACTGCTACTAATCCCAGGGTTGCAAGATGGCAAAGCGATTTCGCCTAAGGTGGATATGATCCAGCCCCGGCGATTGACCACACGCTATCGGCGTGCACAAGTCGGGCGCAGCCTGTGCTATCTCGGAGCGCCCGATGACGGAGTTGATTGCACCGCGACGCAACGCCATCCCTGTCAATGTTGGCGGGGTTACGGTCGGCGGGTCGGCGCCGGTTGTTGTCCAGTCGATGACCAATACGGATACGGCCGATATCGGCGCCACCGTCAACCAAGTCGCGGCACTGGCGCGGGCTGGTTCAGAACTGGTCCGGATTACTGTCGACCGGGATGAGGCTGCCAGGGCCGTCCCACATATTCGCGATCAGCTCCGCAGTTTCGGTGTGACCGTGCCGCTCGTGGGTGACTTCCATTACATCGGTCATAAGCTGTTGTCTGATCATCCGGCATGTGCGGAAGCATTGGACAAATACAGGATCAATCCCGGCAACGTCGGCTTCAAGAGTAAGAAGGACGGCCAGTTCGGCGCCATTATCGAGAAGGCTCTGGGGTACGGAAAGCCGGTGCGCATTGGGGTCAACTGGGGGTCTCTGGATCAGGAACTGCTGACCCATTTGATGGACGAGAACGCGAAATCCGAAAAACCGATCGACGCCCGCGCGGTGATGCATGAGGCGATCGTGCAGTCCGCCCTGTTGTCGGCTGAGCGGGCACGCGAGCTGGGCTTGCCGGCTGATCGCATCGTAATCTCGGCCAAAGTCAGCCAGGTTCAGGATTTGATCAGCGTCTATACAATGCTCGCGGGTCGCTGCGATTATGCGCTGCATCTCGGGCTGACCGAAGCGGGCATGGGCTCAAAGGGTATCGTTGCATCGTCGGCTGCCATGGGGGTCCTGCTGCAGAACGGCATTGGCGACACAATCCGGTATTCGTTGACGCCGGAGCCCGGAGGGGACCGCACGCGTGAGGTGCAAGCGGCCCAGGAGCTGCTGCAAACCATGGGCATTCGGGCCTTTGTTCCGATCGTTGCGGCGTGTCCCGGCTGTGGACGCACAACATCCACCGTGTTCCAGGAATTGGCACAGGATGTCCAAGCCATGATCCGCGAGCGCATGCCGGCCTGGCGCAATCAGTATCCGGGTGTCGAGCAACTGAATCTCGCCGTTATGGGATGCATCGTGAATGGGCCGGGTGAGAGCAAGCATGCCGACATTGGGATTTCGCTGCCTGGAACGGGCGAGCAGCCGTCCGCTCCTGTGTTTATTGACGGCAAGAAAGCGATGACGCTGCGCGGCCCCAACATTGCGGCAGAGTTCAAAGACATTGTGGAAGACTACATCGAGACGCGATACGGCCAAGCCGGCTCGGCTGCGGCCGAATAAGCGACGGCGTTGCGCTATTTGGGTGCGCGATATGCGCAAAATATACATTTCTGGGGCGATTTCGTGCGGCGAGGCTGCGGCGTTTTGGTGACACAATTGCGCCACAGATAGGGCTTGTGTGCTCAGTTTCACTACTTCGTCATCGTCAATTGTGCGGCA
>JBCCOV010000089.1:0-19693 GCA_039039985.1 Pseudomonadota bacterium
AGTGCGGTGACGGTAAAATCGACGAGGCAAAAACAACCCTGGCTGAGGCTCTGAAAGTTGCTGAGGCCGGTGTCACTGAAAAGCTTGACCAGAGCACATCGAAGGTCGCGCAAAACACTGAGTCGCAACCTGCGACATCGCCTGCGCAGCCGACGGAATCGCCATCGCAGTCTACGGAGTCATCGTCGCAGCCTGCGGAATCACCGTCGCAGCCTGCGGCATCATCCGAGTCTGCGGGGACATCGGAACCAGCCACATCATCGCAACCTGCCGAAGCAGCAAAGTCAGACGAGCAGCCGAAGACAGAGGATGCGGCTGCCGAGAAAAAGCCGTGGTGGAAGTTCTGGTAACGAGCTGACGCATCGACGCGGGGGCGGTCTCTCATAGGAGGTGGCCGCCCGAGTCGATCCTAGGCTTTCTATCAGTCTGCTGGTCTTGGTCATGCGTGGAGTGTAAGGTTTGGCGAAGTGCCCTTGATCTGGGCAGCTAAAGCAGCCTTAAACCGGAACTGCACAATTTTTCGCCTTGAAATGTGGGTGCCGAAAGCTTGACCATTAATGGGCTGAAGGTGGTTGGTGTGCTCCTGCCGATCATCGTTTGCGAGCCACTTATTGGCTTCCCCTAGACTTGTCCTGTCCGTAGATGCGGACATTTGACACGCCGCCGGCCTGACTGCCCAATTTTGCGAGTGGAACGGTCGCGCGGCGCTTTTTTCTTGATTTGCTAAAGCGAAGCCTTGATGCGCTCCCGAGATTTATCGGTGAGAGGTGGCGGCGCGGCGCACCTGATTATGCGGAAACGGTGCAAGATATCCGCTTTTCCTGGACGTGATCCCATCCTGACGACATGGTCCGGTCAGAGAGCACTTCGTTGAGATCAGAGCCGAAGTCAGCGGTGTTACCGTGAGATGACGCGCGGCGTCCGCTGCGGAGGCAATCGCGATGGCATCGTCGATGGAACCGTTGTCCATGGAACCACAGCGTCTCAGGATTGCATTGATCGCGCACGATCAGATGAAACCCAAGCTTGTCGCATGGGCGACGCGACACGCCGCAACATTGTCGCATCACGAACTCTTTGCGACGGGGACGACCGGCACGCGGATTTGTGAAGCAGCGGACTTGGAGATCCAACGGGTCTTGAGCGGCCCGCTCGGCGGTGACGCTCAGATTGGCGCCATGATTGCCGAGGGACGGCTGGATGTTCTGATCTTCTTTACCGACCCGCTCAGTGCGCTGCCACACGATGTTGATGTGAAGGCGCTACTCAGGTTGGCGGTTCTCCATGATATCGTCATTGCCATGAACGGGGCGACTGCGGATGCTGTGCTCGCAAGTCCCAGGTTTGCCTGAGGTTCAGCAACACACGCGTGATTTCTGCGGCAACTGCGGCGTCGCATGCAGACCCAGTCGACGGCTTATGAGGACTTGAAGATGAAACGAGATCGAAACGCAAAAATCGTCGCCACTGTTGGGCCTGCCTCATCCAGCCCCGAGAACATCAAGGCGCTGGTGCTGGCGGGCGTCGACGTGTTCCGGCTCAATTTCAGTCACGGGACGGTCGAGGAGCAGATCGCACGCTACAAGGCGATCCGTGATGTCGAGGCGGAACTCGGCGTTTCGATCAGCATCTTGCAGGACCTGCAGGGGCCAAAGTTCCGGATCGGGAAGTTCGAAACCGGCGAGACCATGTTGACGCCGGGCGAGATGGTCCAATTCAAGCTCGGAGATACCGGGGCCGATGCGCAAGCCATACCGTTGCCGCACCCCGAGATTTTTGAGGCGATTTCGCCAGGTGACAAGGTGCTTTTGGATGACGGCCGGCGCCGCCTTGAGGTCAAAGGGGTTACGGCCGACACCATGGACGCCGAAGTGATATACGGCGGCCGGCTGACGAACAACAAGGGCGTCAACCTGCCAAATACAACCATTCCCCTGTCGCCGCTAACGCCGCGCGACCGTGAGCATCTGCAAGTTGGTCTGGACATTGGTGTCGATTGGATCGCGCTGTCGTTCGTGCAGCGGCCCGGAGACATTCTCGAGGCGCGCGACCTGATCGGCGATCACGCCGGCATCATGGCGAAGATCGAAAAGCCAAATGCCCTCTCGACGATCGATGAGATCGTACGCCTTTGCGACGCAATCATGGTTGCGCGCGGCGATCTGGGCGTCGAAATCCCACCTGAGGAGGTGCCTGGCCGCCAAAAAGAACTGGTGCGCGCATGCCGCCTGGCCGGCAAGCCGGTGATTATAGCAACGCAAATGCTGGAGACGATGGTCTCGTCGCCCGCACCGACCCGGGCCGAAGCGTCTGACGTCGCCACTGCGATTTATGATGGTGCGGATGCAGTCATGTTATCGGCCGAGTCTGCCGTTGGTCAGTATCCCATCGAGGCCGTTTCCGTCATGGACCGGATCATCCGACGGACGGAAGCCCACAAGGACTACCGGAGTATTCTCACGGCACTCGAGCCGGTCGTAGAGCCGACCATTCAGCACGCCGTCTCAGCGGCGGCCGCCGACGTCGCATCCGTCATCGATGCCAAGGTCATCGTCGCGTTCACGTCATCCGGCGCCACAGCCTACCGCATCGCGCGCAAGCGACCGGAAGTCCCGATCCTTGCGATCACGCCGGACAAGCACGTCATGCGACGTCTTGTTTTGACCTGGGGCGCTCATGCCATTCAGACCAAGGCCGTTGAGAGCTTTCGTGAGATGATTGCCCAGGCAGCCGAGCACGCCGTCGCAGAGGGCTACTGCAAAAAGGGCGATCGCATCGTTACGGTTGCCGGCGTGCCCTTCGGCGTGCCGGGGTCAACGAACAATCTGCGCGTGATCGAGGCGTAACGTCGATGAGCAGATGAGAACAGGGGATGTTTCATGGCCCGTGCGGTCAATATCTCGGACATGCGGGCACTTGCGCGACGACGCCTACCGCGTGTCGTCTTTGACTTTATCGATGGCGGCGCCGGCGACGAGATCACGACGCAGGCCAATTGCCGGGACCTGAGCGCGCTGATGGTCCGGCCGAAAGTCATGGTCGATGTGTCCGATCGTGACAGTTCCGTTGAGGTCTTCGGCGAGCGCCTGAGTACGCCGATGATCCTCTCGCCGATCGGTTTGACGGGGCTGGCCACACCAAAGGGCGAGTTGGATGCGGCGCGGGCGGCCCGGGCCGCCGGCATCGGCTATTGCTTGTCGACCAACGCGTCGTCGTCGATCGAAGAGGTCGCGGCCGAGATCCAGCACCCGTTCTGGTTCCAGCTTTACGTCATGAAGGACCGTGAACTTACGCAGTCGCTCGTCGAGCGGGCCAGGGCTGCGGGGTGCAACGTTCTGGTCGTGACGGTGGACTTGGCCGCGCATGGCCGGCGCGAGCGCGACATGCGCAATGGGTTCTCTGTTCCGCCGAAAATCTCTGTTTCAGACGCGGCCAATGTAGTTCTGTCGCCGCAATGGCTATATCGCACGCTGACCGGGCCACGCCTGACGTTCGGCAACTATCAGACCGAGGCCGACGAAGGTTTCCTGGAGCTGTCCCGGCACATTCAGGAGCAGTTCGATCCATCACTGACGTGGTCCGACATTGCTTGGCTGAAAGAGATTTGGGGCGGGCCTCTGGTGATCAAGGGCGTGTTGCGCGCCGACGATGCGCGCAAAGCGCTGGATCACGGTGCCGACGGTATTTCGGTATCCAATCACGGCGGCCGCCAGTTGGACGGCATACCGTCCGCGATTGGTGCATTGCCGGAGGTCGTTGACGCAGTAGGCGGTCGCGTACCGGTGTTCATGGATGGCGGCGTACGCCGTGGGCTGGATGTTGTCCGGGCGCTGGCACTTGGGGCAAAAGCGGTCTTGGTCGGGCGCGCGTTTGTCTACGGGCTGGCGGCGTTTGGCCCAGACGGCGCCGGTCGCGCAATCGGTGTTCTGCGCGACGAATTCGATAATGCCATGGCGCTGTTAGGTGTGCGTTCTATCGAAGACATCGATGGGTCGATCCTGGTCGAGCGTCCCAATCATTGGCCGAGGAATGTTTGAATTAGATCATTTCCGCCATAGGCGGAAATGATCCAAAACCTCGACAGTCTCAGCGCCCACCTTTCACAATCGCAGTCACCTTCTCAGGTTTGCCAGACGTTGCGCTGGAGGCGTCGCGGCACAGGACGTGGAAGTGCGCCGTTTCGCTTGCTGAGCCGTCGTGCACGAACATGACGGATCGGGCATTGATCTGTGCCTGCGTGAAGGTCGTGACAGGTTTGGTCGGTGCGGATGTGAGTGCAACCATACCACCGGACGTATTGCTGACTTCAAATGTGAGGTCGTCCGGCGCGTCATCGGGGTCCACCGCCTGCAGGTCCTGCCGTGTGACGACTGTCGAGCGGCCACGGTGCACGGTGATCGTCATATCACCGGCGAGCGACGGTGGCACATTGCGAACGTCCGCAAGCAGCTCTCCACCAGAGGAGAGCGCAATCGAACCATACTGAACCTTGCCGGCAACGCTTCCGCCATCGCCGATCCGGATCAGCTCCTTCACGCGAATGTCGCCTTGCATTTCGCCGGCAACTTCCAGCTTCACGGCCCGAACGTTGCCATAGGCCCGTCCGCCGGGTGCGACCACCACGAGGTCACTCGAGATCGTCCCGTCGACGTAGCCTTGGACATCCACACGCCGTCCGTTGATGATCTTTCCCTGAACCACCATATCTGGTGCGATAAAGGCGACTCCGTTCGTGTCACTCACGGTTATTCCATCCTCGAGAACTGTCCCGGTACCTCATACTCCCAGGCGCGAACTGAAAGACATCCTGCACTCTGATGCATGGCCAACGTGCGATCGTTGCGCGAAATACCCGCCAGCCGTTGCATGTTAGCCGCAATTATATGGCTTGAATCGGATCCTGCCCTACATCACGGCGCCAATTTGCCACGGCACAAACTCATGATCACCATAACCATGCGCCTCCGACTTCGTCTTGCTGCCTGATGCAACCTTTAGAATATGCTCGAAAATCTGTGTCCCTTTTTCCTCGATGGCCACGCCGTCGAGAACGTCACCACAGTTAATGTCCATGTCGTCGACCATACGCTCGTACATCTGCGAGTTTGTGGCGAGCTTGATCGATGGTGAGGGTTTACAGCCGAATGCGGAGCCGCGACCTGTCGTAAATGTGACGATGTTGCAACCGCCGGCCACTTGCCCCGTGACGGACACCGGATCGTAGCCCGGGCTATCCATGAAGGTGAAGCCCTTGGCTTTCACTTGCTCAGCATACCGATAGACGCCGCTGAGGGTTGTCGTCCCGCCTTTCGCTGCGGCACCAAGAGACTTTTCGAGGATTGTGGTCAGGCCACCGGCCTTGTTGCCGGGCGAAGGGTTGTTGTCCATAGAACCATCGTTCTTAGCCGTGTAGTCGCGCCACCACGCGATGATATCGATAAGCTTCTCGCCGACATCCCGTGAGCGCGCACGCCGTGTCAAAAGATGTTCTGCGCCGTAGATTTCGGGCGTTTCTGCCAGTACGCCGGTGCCGCCATGCGAAACAAGGATGTCAACGGCCTTGCCGAGCGCCGCATTCGCGGTGATGCCGGAATATCCGTCGGAGCCGCCACATTGCAGCGCCACCATCAGCTCGGACGCGGGAACGGTTTCTCGAGTGGCTGCATTCGCAATCGGCAGCATATCTTGAAGTCTCGCAACGCCGGACTCGATTGTCCTGCGCGTCCCGCCGGTATCCTGGATCGTCATTGTTTGGAACCCGGGCCCATCCTCCAAGCCATATTTTTCCTTCATGCGCGCAATCTGAAACACTTCGCAGCCCAGGCCCACCACGAGCACGCCCGCCAGGTTAGGGTGTGACGCGAACCCCCACATCGTCCGTTCCAGGGCGTCCCAGCCCTCTCCGGACGCGGCCATGCCGCAACCCGTGCCGTGCACAAACGCGACGGCGCCGTCCACGTTGGGATAGTCTCGCAGAACCCCGGACCGATTGATCTCGTCGGCCATGAAACGTGCAACGGACGCCGAGCAGTTCACGCTGGTCAGGACGCCGATGTAGTTGCGCGTTCCCACTTTGCCTCCGGGCCGTCGAAAGCCCTCGAAGGTTGCACGCGCCTCGAGCGGTAATACAGCCTCGTCCTTTGAGTCGGCACAGAACGCGTAATCCCGGTCGAATTCGGCATAGGCGCAATTGTGCGTGTGTACGTGGTCGCCAGGCTGGATGTCGTCAGCGGCAAAGCCGATGATCTGCCCGAATTTCTTGATCGGTGCGCCTTTCTCAATCCGGACGGTCGCCATTTTGTGGCCCCGCAGGACCCGACCGGTGACGGCGATTGCGCCCACCGTTGCACCCGGCGCCATGCCATCAACGGCAACCACGATATTGTCGTCGGGATTCAAGCGCAGGATTCGAGGTTCGGGCGAACCATTGCCCGTTGCGTGTTCTGCCATGGCCGATCTCCGGAGCGTCCTCATGAATTGCGTTTTTGCAGCTTAGCATCCCGCCAGACCGATGGCTTGGCAACGGTGATATCCCGACGGAGGCCGCAATGAAGCACGAGTTTCAGTTGTTTGCAGATTATCATCAGGTTCACTTGCAAGACGATGACATCGCGCACGGTGACCTTTCCGAGGCCTGGCTGGACGATCAGGCGACCGAGCGGGGCCTGGCTGTAACAGAGCATGCGATCGCAATTGGAACGGCACGAAGTATGGATGTGCCCGTGAGTGTCGCGTTCGGAACCGAGCGACCCGTTCTGGACTCATCTGAATTCGACAAGATCAACGAGACGATATTGCAAATCGATACCGGCCGCCTTGTCGTCATGGGCTGTACCGATGACTTCGATGACGCCGCACGCATCATTTGTGCGCCGGGTCGCTATGGCGTTGTTGTCGCCCACAAAGACCTCGACTCACTATCGGCCGACGGCCTTGATGGAAACGACAGCTATCACGTCTTCCTGTGGCCGCGGTAGGTCCGCCAAGTCGACGCGCAGATAAAGATACCTGCCAGTGATGGGCGTGGCGATGCCGCGGAATCGTCGCGTCGCGGCATCGCCAAGGCAGTCTCAGGTTCGCCCGATCGGGATTTTCTTCTCGGGCTTGGCGGTATCGCCCTTTGGCAGGTTGATCGTCAGGACGCCTTTGTCGAACGCCGCGACGATCTTGTTGTCGTCAATGGTGTCGGGCAGGCGGAAAGAGCGGGTGAACGCGCCGTAAGTCCGCTCAGAAACGTGGACGTCGTCCGTCGTCTCGTCGTGCTCCGACTTCTTTTCGCCTTTAAGGGTGAGAACGCCGTCTCTGACGGTAACGGAGATATCGTTCTCGTCCATGCCCGGTAATTCGGCCGTCACGATCAACGCTTCGTGCGTTTCTTTAATGTCCATATTGGGCATGCTCGCGGCCGGACGGCTGCCGAGGGCCGAAAACGGACGTGCTAGTCCGCGGCCGAGCATCGCATCAACCAGCCGGTCCATTTCCATGCGCATATCGCTTAGCGGGTCCATCATGGCCCCGGTGGTATTCGACTTTTTGATTTCCTGAGCCATCTCTGGCCTCCACTCAGACGATGTACAGTCATGCTTATCGTGCATACCGGCATGGCTCAGTGGTGCATTGATCGCGGTCAATTGCCGCTGGCCTGGGCGAAAACGTCGCGTTTCGCCGCGTCAGTTTGGCCCCGGCACCTTGCATCGGCGGGCCAACTGCGCGATGTCACCGCGTTCTTGAGTAGTAGAGGAGCGGAAACCATGCCGATCCAAAAGACCTTGCCGATGTTGGCGATTGTCGCAGTCGTCGCCGCAGGCCCAGCCTATGCCGAGAAAGCCGACGACGAGAACGTCCCGAACAGCAAAGACAAAGTTGTTGTCGATGTTCCAACCACCCGAGTCGAGACCGAGGGTGATAAGAAAACGAAGGTTCGCGTGCGCGCGCCGTATTCCGACGTTGATGTCGACACGCGCCGCCGCCGGGTCCGTATTGACGTTCCCTACTTCAACGGGACGATTTCCTGGTAGCCTTGCGCGTCGCTTCGCATAACGCAGCGCGCCTGTTCAATGCCGCCGCCGACCTGTCAGGTCGGCGGCGGTTTTGTGTTTGGGCGATCGCCATGGCAGCGGATGCCTGTCTCTTCCAAAAAAGGCGCCGCCGCCTCCGCGACTCACACACGAAATCACTATCGATCCGAGCTGGCTCTCTTGTCGCGATCCGTGTGGCGTGCTGCACTTCGTCTGAACCACAACGCACATTGGAAACGCCGCCCAAGGAGCAATCATGAACCTGTCATTCATGCTGGCCGACCGCGCCGCAGAAAACCGCCCGATCCGCATTGGTCAGATCGGGGCCGGGAAGTTCGGGACGATGTTTCTCTCGCAGGTCCATTCAACGGTCGGAATGCACTTGACGGCGCTGGCAGATCTGCAACCCGACCGCGCACGGGAGCGGATGGAAACCGCCGGATTTGCACCTGAGAAGAGCGGCGCGACGTCAATCGACGACGCACTTAAAACCGGTGCCACGCATGTAACCGAGGACCAGATGGCCCTGGTCAATCATCCGGAAATTGAGGTGATTATCGAGGCGACGGGCGATCCCGCCAACGGCATTCGTATTGCCAATGCGGCCATTGCTGCCGGCAAGCATATCGTTATGGTCAATGTCGAAGCCGACGCCCTTGCCGGGCCGCTGCTTGCGCGGCGGGCGCGCGAGGCCGGCGTCGTTTATTCTTTAGCGTGGGGCGATCAGCCGGCACTGATTTGCGAGCACATCGACTGGGCGCGATCCTGCGGGTTCGAGGTGGTCGCGGCCGGCAAGGGGACGCGCTACCATCCAACCTATCACGCGTCCACTCCGGAGACCGTATGGGACATATTGGCGAAGTACCTCGTCATCGAGCAGCGCTCGCACATCAATCCGAAGATGTTCAATTCATTCATCGATGGAACCAAGTCCGGCATTGAGATGACCGCGGTCTGTAACGCCATGGGCCTGGTGCCACAATCGAAGGGCCTTGGCTTTCCGCCGTCATCACGTTTCGATCTGGCTGAAGTTTGCAAGCCGGCGGCCGACGGCGGGACGCTCGAAAAGGCCGGTGTGACCGAGGTGGTCTCCTCGATCACGCGCGAGGACACGGAGGTCCCGCACAACCTCGTCATGGGAACCTACGTGGTCATCACGTCTGACAGCGCCTATTCGCAAACGTGCTTTCGCGAATACAACTGCCTTCCGGACAGCAGCGGCAGATATGCAGCGCTCTATCGCCCAACCCATATGATCGGCCTCGAACTCGGATTGTCGGTGGCCTCAGCTGTGCTGCGCAACGAACCCACCGGCGCACCGCGCGTGTTCAACTCCGATGTTGTTGCGACGGCCAAACGCGCGCTGACGGCCGGCGAGATTTTGGACGGTGAAGGAGGCTATTGCGTGTGGGGCAAACAGCAACCCGCTGACGTGTCACTGCGCGAGGGGTATCTACCTCTCGGGCTGGCGCACGATGTAAAGCTGAAGTGCGATCTTGAAGACGGCGCGCCTGTCCGCTGGAGCGATGTCGACGTGGACACATCCGCTGATGCGGTCAAGTTCCGTCGGGAGATGGAGGCAGCGTTCTCACGACCCAACGTCGCATAAGGAGGCGGTCATGGCGGATGCAACCGAACGCCTCGTCATCGTCACCGGCGCTGCGTCGGGCATCGGAGCGGCCACGGTGGCCCATCTCAGACAGGAAGGTTGGCGTGTGGTTGGGTTCGACCTTGATACCCTCGCGCTCGCTGAGGCCGTGACCAAATTCGCGTCTGATGATGGCGTGTCATTCGACGCTGTCGATGTGACGGACGAGCCTGCGGTGACCTCGGCCGTCACGCACATCGAACAATCGCGCGGCGCAATCGAAGGCGTCGTGAACTGCGCCGGCATCGCGCGAGACATTCCGACGCTCGATCATCCGATTGACCTGTTCCGTACGATCATGGACGTCAACGTCACGGGGACGTTCATTGTTGGTCGTGCGGTTGCACGGCACATGTCGGAACGCAAACGCGGTGCCATTGTTAACATTGCGTCGATCTCAGGTTTGCGCGGGTCGAAAGGGCGCGCGGCATACGGTGCATCCAAAGGCGCTGTCATCACGATGACCCAAGTGATGGCGAACGATCTCGCGCCGCATGGCATTCGCGTCAACGCCGTCGCGCCGGGGCCGGTCGAGACGCCGATGATCAAGGCGCTGCACACGGATGAAGACCGCGGGCTTTATCTGCGCTATGTGCCCATGAACCGTTATGCCGATCCGTCCGAGATCGCGAGCGTGATTGCGTTCTTGCTGGACGGGACCAAATCGAGCTTCGTAACAGCGGAGATCATCGCCGTGGACGGCGGGTATCGTGGCGCAGGAATTATTGAGAGGGATTGATGCTGTCGATCTTTGAACCAGCAAACTTTGCGCTCTTTCTGCTGGCGGCCATAGCAATCGCGTTTGCGCCGGGCCCTGGCATCCTCTATGTCCTCGCGCGAACACTGTCCGGTGGTCGGACCGAAGGCATTGCATCAAGCTTTGGAACGTCGGTTGGAGGGCTTGTTCACATTGCCGCTGGCGCAATCGGGGTATCGGCGCTGGTGCTGGCCAGTGCCGAACTGTTCTTTGTGCTCAAGATCCTTGGTGCGATCTATCTCATCTGGCTTGGCATCAAGACGATCCGCGCCGCCAGATCGCTGTCTGTGACCGCGCTGACAACGCCGTCTGGCTCGTGCCACGCACGCCGATCACGTAGACAGGCTTTTCGAGACGGCATCGTTGTTGAGGCATTGAACCCGAAAACAGCAGCGTTCTTTCTGGCGTTTCTGCCTCAGTTCGTCGACCCATCGGCCGGGCAAGTCGGGATGCAGTTTGCGTTGCTCGGCATTATGACCGTGGCCATGAACACGACGGCGGATTTGATTGTCAGCTACGCTGGCGGTGCGTTGCGATCCGGCTTGGTCGCCCGGCCGCAACTGCTGCGTCGGCTGGGAGAGGTTTCGGGCGGTACGCTATGCATGCTCGGAGCTTCGCTGGCTCTGGTGAAACGTAACGCTTGATGGACGTGCGCGATGGCTAAGATCACCTCATTTGACGTCGTTCCGTTACGGATCCCGTTTCAGGACGGGAGCGCCGGTGTCGGTCTGATGCCGACGAAGTGGACCCATCTCGACTTCGCGCTTGTTCGGCTGCAGTCCGAAGACGGTTCGGTTGGGTGGGGTGACGCGTTTGCCTATAACTGCCGGACCGCCGTCTGCGCGGCGCTGGAGGACATGGTCAAACCGTTGATCCTTGGGCTCGATGTCGAGCCAACGTCGACCTGGCTGACGGCTGTGAACGAGGAGCTGCAGAAGCGGCTTCATCTTCATGGCCGCTATGGAATTACGACCTTCGCCATATCAGCTGTCGACATTGCGCTGTGGGACTTGGCGGCGAAGCAGGCCGGCCAGTCTCTTGCAACATTTCTCGGCGGCGCGAAGCGTGCAGAACTCCCGGCGTATGCCAGTCTCGTCCGATACTCTGAGCCCGATCTAGTTGCGCGTTTCTGCGAACAAGCCGCGCATGAGGGATACAAGACCGTCAAGCTGCACGAGATCACCGTGCCCGCCATTCAAAAAGCGCGTGAAACGCTGGGCCAAGACATTGCGTTGATGACCGACGTGAACTGCAACTGGAGTGTCGCTGAAGCGCGAGACATCCTGCCCGAAATGAAGAACCTCGGCCTATACTGGGTCGAAGAGCCCGTGTTTCCTCCAGATGACGCCGAGACTCTGGCGAAGCTCGAAGCCGACTTCGGTGTCGCGATGGCGTCGGGCGAGAACGCCTGCACGGCGGTTGAGTTTGCCCGCGTCGTGCCGTGGATCACGTTCCCGCAGCCAAGTGTGACCAAGGTTGGTGGTGTGACCGAGTTCATCAAAGTCTGCGACCTTGCCGTGACGCATCGCAAGACCGTTATGCCGCATGCTCCCTATTTTGGCCCCGGATACTGGGCGACAATCCAGATCATGGCAGCGCGGCCGGAATGCCGACTGTTCGAACGGTTCTTTGTCTGGCCCGAACTACACCTGTCGCAGGACATCCCATTGCCGGTCGATGGAGCAATCAGCGTGCCGGATGGAGTCGGCCTTGGTTTCGAGCCAGATGAGGACGTGATTGCCCGATTTCGGGTGTAAGCGCCGAGTTCTCTTCAGTTTTTCTACGATCCTGGCCTTTGCGAGGCGGATTTTTCCTTTCCGGTCCGGAATTTGGGCAGCCAATCCTCGCGCCAGCTCGTGCGCCGGCCTAACTCCAGTAGTCGGTATCGCCTGTCACGCACGGACTGGAGACGCGGAATGCTTGAATCGGCAATTTCAACACTGCAAGAGGCCCACGGAGCGGTGGCGCTCGGGGTTCTTGGCGGTCTGATCGTCGGCATCGCGTTCGGTTGGATTGCCGAGGCAAGTGGCTTTTGCCTGCGGTCTGCCGTTATCGAAACAACGGCCGGGCGCACGGCAGCGAAGCCGTTCAAGCTCACACAGTTTGTTGCGGCAATGTTTGCGGCAGTCGCGGCGACACAGGCGCTCGTTCTTGGCGGCGTGATCGACTTGTCTGAAGCTGTTCCTGTTGCGTCGGTACTGAACATTCCGGCTCTGGTCATTGGCGGCTTGGCTTTCGGCGTCGGGACGATCCTGGCCGGCGGCTGCGTGTCGCGTCTTCTTGTTCTTGGCGCGACGGGCAACCTTCGGTCGAATGTGACACTGCTGATTGTCGCAGTCGCGGGTTATGCGACGTTGCGTGGTGTCTTGGCCTATCCGCGGATCGCCATTGAGGGCGTCGCGCCGAGTGAAGGTGTTCCAGCGTTGTTGAGTTCGGCACTCGGTGTTTCGCCCACGCTGGTGGCGGCAGTTGCATTGGCGTTTATCTCGGTGGTGCTGATTGCGCTTGTTCGCCGCGTTGGCTGGAAGGCTGTGGCTATCGGGTTCGGTGTCGGCGGTCTGGTCGGGGCCGCGTGGTTCGTAACGGGCAAGCTCGCTTACGATGAGTTCGAACCCATTCGGCCGGCGGCACTCAGCTTTACGGCACCTATTGCCGAGACGGTGCAGTACCTCATGATCGCGACTGGCGATACGCTCCGGTTCTCAATTGCGCTGGTGAGCGGCGTTGTGATCGGTGCGTTCGTAAGCGCTGCAATCTCGGGTCGCCTTGGGCTCCAGGGCTTTCAGACAGAGCGCGCACCGATCCGCTATGCGGCCGGCGGGCTGCTGATGGGCTTCGGCGGTGTCACCGCGCTCGGCTGTTCCGTCGGCCAGGGCCTGAGCGGTGTCAGCACGCTTGCGATTGGTCCCTTCATTGCCCTGGCGGCAATTGTCGTCGGTGCCCGGATGGCGCTTTGGCTTCAGGCGCGGCAGGTCACGCCAAGCGTGTCGCCAGGCTCCAGCACCGCCGTCGCCGCGGCCGAGTAAAGTCGCAGCAATTGCGGCGATGCGGGTCCGCTTAAGACCCATAAACGCTAAGGCGTCGCTGCCATTATACCCTGAACCGTCTCGACGATGCTGTCCGGCGTGACGCGGACGGCTGTTTCGAGCGGCGGAGAGAACGGGATCGGGACCCGTGGCGCACCGATCCGCTTGGCAGTGCGCAACCGCCCTGGTCCGACACGATCAACCACCGTCGCGACGACTTCGGATCCAAAGCCACCTACGGCGACGGCCTCGTGGGCAACCAGCAGCCGCCCCGTACGTTCCGCTGATGCGCAAACGGCATCGACATCCCACGGCCAGAGAGATCTCAGATCAATCAGATCGCAGCTGATACCCAGTTGGCTCAAGCGGTCGCAGGCCTCCTCCGCCATTGGCACCATCGCGCTCCAGGTCACCAATGTCATCTGATCGCCGGTCCGTACCGTGCGCGCCTGGCCAAACGGGATCGGTGCAATCTCGCCGCTGATCTCGCCTTCGCGACCCCAAAGGTCTTTTGGGTCAAAGACGAGAACCGGATCGTCGGACCGGATCGCGGACACAAGCAAGCCGGCCTCGTCTTCCGCCGTCGACGGACATACGACCACAACACCCGGCAAGTGCGTAAACCAGCTCTCCAGCATCTGACTGTGCTGCCCGGCAGAGTTCCGCCACATGCCATGCGGCATGCGCACAACGACATGGGGCTTGGCTTGCCCGCCAAACATATAGCGGACCTTGGCGATCTGGTTGACCAACTCATCCATCGCGCACATCACGAAATCAAAGATGCGCATTTCGATGATCGGCCGCGTCCCGACCAGCGCAGCCCCCAGCCCCGCACCCATGATCGTCGATTCACTGATTGGCGTGGAGACAATCCGCTCCGGCCCAAACTCATCAAGGAAATCGCGGTATTGCCCCCAGAGACCGCCGCGGGCGACATCTTCACCAAGCACCCAGACCGTGGGATCCCGTCGCATTTCCTGTAAGACAGCAAGCCGGCCGGCTTCGTTCAGGCTTACCCGCGCCATGTCACACCCTCCGCCGACGGATGCCCCGCATCCTGCACATCCTCAAACGCAATCGCCGGATCCGGCCACGGCGCGGCGTTCGCGCCGGCCCGCGCCTCGGACATTTCTGATTGCGCCTCGGCATAAACCGCCGCGATATCGTCTGACGACAGACCGCTTTCCGTCAGGGTCTTCTCCAGCCGTAAGATCGGGCACGTCGCTTTGCCCTGTGCGACGTCGGCAGGGTCGCGCCAACTGGCAGGATCGGTTGACGTATGCCCGGTCCAGCGAAACGTCGTTGCGTGAAGGAGATGCGGGCCATCACCGCGGCGGACTGCGGCGATGAGGTCTCCGGCGGCCTGGTCCAGTGCCAGGACATCGTTGCCATCCACTGAGCGTGCAGGAACGCCGATGGCCTCAGCGCGGGCACAAGCGCCGGCGCCGGCGGTAACGGTTTCGGCTGCTGTAAACGCAGCAACGCCATTGTCCTCGCACACGAAGAGGACCGGGAGCCGGTACAGCGCTGCCCAGTTCAGGCCCTCCAGAAACGGCCCGCGGTTGATTGCGCCGTCTCCAAAGATTGCAACCGCGATCGCATCGCGGCCCAGAAGTTTCAGTCCTTGCGCTGCCCCGACTGCGATCGGAATGCCTCCGGCGACAACGCCGTTGGCGCCGAGCATGCCGACGGAAAAGTCCGCAATATGCATGGACCCGCCTTTGCCGCCGCAATAGCCGCCCGCGCGGCCGTAAAGTTCCAGGTACATGCGCGTCGCCTGCGCGCCCTTCGCGATCGCGTGACCATGACCGCGATGGTTCGACGTCAGACGATCGTCTTGTCGCAAGTTGGCACAAAGGCCGGCCGCGATCCCTTCCTGACCGATCGAGACGTGCAGCGGCCCCGGGATCTCGCCAGCTGCGTGTGCGTCAAGCGCTGTTTCCTCGAAAACCCGGATGCGTACCATCATGCGATGGAGATCACGTGCACGCCCTAAATTGTCGCCGGGTAAACTGTCACCGGACTGCGGCCTGTCAGTTTCAGATCCGTCGTCGATCGTCTGAGCCACGTTGCGTTTCCTCCGTGTTTCGGGTGAGGATCAGCGACCGAAAAAGTGAAAGCAAGCAAAATGGCCGGCAAACCGGCCGATGGGGCCTATGGACGACTCAATCATATTCGATAGCGTGACGCATTTGACCGAACGGCAACGCGGTTGCGCTGTGCTCTGCGCCTCCCATGGTGGCATCTACGCAGGTTATGTTGCTGCAAAAATCGGTATACGTGCGATTGCGCTGTGCGACGCAGGTATTGGCCGCGAACGCGCAGGCGTCGCCGGGTTGGAGCTGCTCGAGGACCTTGAGGTTCCCGCGGTGGCCATTGCCCATACCAGCGCGCGGATTGGCGACGGAGAAGACTGCATGACACGCGGCATCATTTCGTGTGCGAACACCCCGGCCCGCGCGCTCGGTCTCGCGCCTGGGGCAACGGCCAGTGCCGCGCTCACGCGCATGTCGGAGATCGATAAGGTTGCGCCGCCGCCACCGCCGCCGTCACGTGAGTCGCGGCACGTTATTACGTACGATGGCGCCCGCGTCGTTTTGATCGACTCGGCGGGCCTCATGGCGGATGAAGACGCGGGTGAGATTGTTGTGACCGGGTCGCACGGTGGATTGCTTGGTGGCCGGGCTGAAGCAGCCGCAAAGGCGAGTGCTTATGCCGCCGTTTTCAATGATGCCGGCGGCGGCATTGACGGCGCCGGTGTGTCGCGGTTGCCGTCCCTGGAGTCGCGCGGCATCGCCGGCGCGTGCGTTTCCGCATTCTCAGCGCGCATTGGCGATGCCCGGTCGACCTACGAAGACGGCTTTGTTTCCGCGCTGAATGAGACGGCGCGCAGTCGGGGCGGCGAGATCGGCCAGAGCTGCCGTGCCTTCGCAGCCGCAATGGCAGCTGCAAGGGAGGACGAAAGGCCTTAAGTCCAAGAGTCAAAAAGACGTCTCAACATATTTGGCCGCGGCAGGTCACCTGCGCGGATCGGAGGATACGCATGACCCAGCCGCAGGGCGACAACGCGAAACGTACGATGGCCGGCGGTACGGCCCTGGCCGAAATGCTCAAGCTGGCCAACGTCGGTCCCATGTTCGGTATGGGCGGCTTTCAGCTGCTTCCGTTTTATGAGGCCTGTCGTGCGCTTGGCCTGCAGCATGTTCTCATCAACGATGAACGGGCAGGGGCGTTCGCAGCAGATGCCTATGCCAAGGTTACCAATCGCCCGGGTGTGGCGGACGGTACGCTTGGCCCCGGCGCGACCAATCTTGTCACCGGTATTGTCGAAAGCCTGAACGCCGGGATACCGATGATAGCGATTACGGGTGATGCGAACCGCGAGCATGCCTGGAAAAATATGACTCAGGAGACGCGGCAGCTCGACGTTTTACGTCCAGTTGTAAAGGAGGTGATACGCGTTGAGGTCATTTCCCGGATTCCCGAGCATGTGCGTCGCGCGTTCACGGTCGCAACCAGCGGCCGACCGGGCCCCGTTTTGATTGATGTGCCGGAAGACATCGCGCACGCCGAGTACGACTTCGACGCCAGTGATTTCTGGATTGACCCGGGCACGCTCAAGGCACAGGCGCGCCGGTCCCGGCCAGATGTTGGCGATCTGCGGCGTGCCGCCGAATGGATTGCGAAAGCCGAACGCCCGTTGATCCTTGCGGGCGGCGGCATCCACATCTCTGAAGCCCACGCTGCACTCGTCGCGTTTGCTGAGACGCAGAAGATCCCGATCGCCCACACCATGTCCGGTAAGGGCGCGATCGCGTGCACCCATGCGCTCTCGGCAGGGCTCTTTGGCCGGTACGACCGGATCGCCAATCAGCTTGTTGCCGATTCGGACTGCCTGATTGTTGTTGGTTGCAAGCTCGGGGAAATCGCAACCAAGCGTTTCCAATTGATTCCGTCCGGGAAGCCCGTGGTTCATATTGATATCGACGCGACGGAGATCGGGCGCACAACGCGCACCGACGTGGCCCTCGCCGGAGACGCGCGGGCCACGCTTGAGGAGCTCACGTCCGAACTTCCGACGCGCGGCGTCCCGGATCGCGCCGGCTACGTCGCTGAGATCCCTGAGCGCATGGCCGCCTGGCGGGACGGTGCGGCTGACCGCCTTCAGTCCACCGAGACGCCGATTAATGTCGGTCGCCTGATGAATGAACTCAACGGACTGATGCCGGACGACGGGGTTTTGGTTGCCGATGGTGGCTTCGCAGCCCACTGGGGCGGTCTCATGTTCGATACCAAGCAGGCCGGGCGCCACTTCCTGCCCGACCGCGGATTTGCCTCGATTGGCTACGGCGTTCCCGGCGGGATTGGTGCACAGATTGGTGCAGGGCCGGACCGGCGCGTTGTTGCATTGACGGGTGACGGCGGCTTCAATATGAGCCTCGGCGAACTGGAGACAGCGCGACGGGTCGGCGCGAACTTTGTGGCGATTGTCTTCAATAACGCGGCATCCGGCTACGTGAAGGCGCTCCAACACGCCATGTACGGTCCCGGCAGTTACCAGTCGTCAGACCTCATCGAGATGGACTATGCGCAGATTGCGAAGGGCTTCGGCTGTCTGGGTATCCGGGTCAGCGACCCAGCCCATCTCGCTGGCGCGATCCGAGAGGGATTGGACAACACATCAACGCCGACGGTCATCGACGTGGTCGTCACACGAGATCCGGCTAAAATGCTGCCCGCGGCCGACAACCGAACTTTAAAGGTTCAAAAGGGAGATCGGCCGGTCTGATGTTCCAGATTCGCTGGCGTCCCAGACGGACAACCTTGTAACGAGCGGAACAGCGAGCGGCGGCGGTGTCAGCACTACGCTCGCGTCTCAACAAAAAGACGGAGATCGTTATGAGCGAAATCACCATTCGGGCCGCGAACAAATCTGACGCTGCCTTGATCGCCGAACTGTTTCTGATCTCGTCGGATGGCTTGGCCGACTATATCTGGAGCCAGGTAGCCGAACCCGGCGAGAGCGCCCTTGATGCCGGCACACGGAGATACGCACGGCCCGGCGTTGCATTTTCCTACGAGAATTGCCTGCTCGCCGAGGTCAATGGTCGTCCGGTCGGCATGGCGCACAGCTTCCCGATGGACGTCGATCCCGACGAAGCACCGACTGAAGACCCGATCCTCCGGCCCTACTACGAACTTGAAGATGACGGCAGTCTCTATCTGTCAGGTCTTGCGGTCGTCGACGATGTTCGCGGCCGTGGCATCGGCACAACCTTGCTGCGGGCCGTCGAGGCCAAGGCTAAGGAGACGGCACGGGCCCGCGTCAGTTTGATCTGCTTCGAAATGAACGCTGGAGCAATGCGATTGTATGATCGGTTCGGCTACCGCGAAATCGATCGGCGGGCCCTGGTCCCGCATCCGTGTTTGCACTACCAATCGGGCGACGCACTCTTGCTTGTAAAGGACGTTGCTTAGCCTTGTCAGTGGATGTTCGCCCCGCTCAGCCGGATGATCTCGGCGCTCTCCTCACAATCAACGAAGCAGCCGTTCCCGGCGTCAACAGCCTGACGGCTGTCGAGCTGCGCCAGCTCTGCGACATGGCACTGACGACCCTTGTCGCGCATCAAGGCGGCACACCTGCTGGGTTTGTGCTGTGTCTGTCGGAGGGCTTGAACTACGCAAGCCTGAACTACGCGTGGATTTCGGAACGCTACCCGCAGTTTGCCTATATTGACCGGGTCGCGGTCGCATCGACGGCACGCGGCACCGGTCTGGGCCGTGCGCTGTACACGGCAGCGTTCGCGCATCTCGGCAAACAACGCGAGACAGTGCTGTGTGAAGTCAATCTGGAGCCGCCGAACCCAGGGTCGATCAGGTTTCACGCCGCACTTGGTTTCAACGAAGTGGGTCAGCGATGGCTTCCCGACCGATCCAAAGGTGTGGTTTACCTGGCGCGAGACATCTGAGCGTGCGGGTGCTTTCACAGGGAGGTTGGCCCCTGTTTAGGGGATTTCTTAACGTGGCGTTGTTCGCGAGTCTTTACATGGCGCTGTTCGCACGCTCGCAGGCTCGCGGCTCGAGCGCTGGCTATCCTGAGAGCACGGTTCCCAGGCCGCGACCGCGGCCCGCCGCGTTGCGGCGCCCTCGCGGAGGCCCGAGCGAAGCGAGGAATAGCCGTGAGCGATCAACAACCAGCGCGGGTTAGCCGTCGGGCATTGTTTCAGGCCGCGACTGCGGC